>WREK01000171.1 GCA_009779355.1 Betaproteobacteria bacterium
CGGTTTTTGAGCCAAAAATAATAGTTTGCTAATTGGGTATATTGTGCGTTATAATTACGGCAGCGTTACGGCAGGATGCAGTAAAGCATTGATTAATAAGCCCCTCCCCTCGCTGCAAGCGGGGGAGGGGAAAACATACCGGACGTTTATCCTTCCAGCGTCGCCAGCGTAGCATTGAAAGTCCCGCTGGGCCGCATGACCGCATCACACTTTTGAGGATCGACGCGGTAATAGCCGCTGAGGTCAACGGGTTTGCCCTGCACAGCCTTGAATTCGGCAATGATATTTTGCTCATTGGCCGCCAGCGTTTTGGCGAACGGTGCAAAACGGGCAGCGAGTTCCCCGTCCTCAGTCTGGGCGGCAAGCGACTCGGCCCAGTAGAGCGACAGGTAGAATTGGCTGCCACGGTTGTCGAGTTCGCCGGTACGGCGCGAAGGGGACTTGTCGTTGTCGAGAAGCCTGCCGGTGGCCTCATCAAGCGTTTTGGCGAGAACCCGGGCACGGGCATTGCCGGTCTTGATCCCGAGCTCTTCAAACGAAACCGCAAGCGCGAGGAATTCACCGAGCGAATCCCAACGCAGATGGTTTTCTTCGACGAGTTGCTGGACGTGCTTGGGAGCGGAACCGCCCGCACCGGTCTCGTACATGCCGCCGCCCGCCATCAGTGGGACGATGGAAAGCATCTTGGCGCTGGTCCCCAGTTCCATGATGGGGAAGAGGTCGGTGAGGTAGTCGCGCAGGATGTTACCGGTGACGGCAATGGTGTCGGCGCCGCGTATGGCGCGCTCCAGGGTGTAACGCATGGCCCGCACCTGGGACATGATGCGGATATCCAGCCCCGTGGTGTCGTAATCCTTGAGATAGGTTCGGACTTTCTTGATGAGTTCGGCTTCATGCGGGCGGTACCGGTCGAGCCAGAAAATTGTCAGCATGCCGGAATTGCGGGCGCGGTTGACGGCAAGCTTCACCCAGTCGCGGATGGCCGCATCCTTGGCCTGACACATGCGCCAGATGTCGCCTTCTTCCACGTTTTGCGTAAGCAGCACCTCCCCGGTCACCAGGTCGACGATGTTGACAACGCCGTCCTCAGAGAT
Source organism: Betaproteobacteria bacterium (assembly GCA_009779355.1). GTDB lineage: Bacteria > Pseudomonadota > Gammaproteobacteria > Burkholderiales > Rhodocyclaceae > WRNU01. The sequence continues at coordinate 1,095 of WREK01000171.1, forward strand.
TTCAAAGGTTTTATCGTGCGAGCCGTATTCCTCGGCCTGCTGCGCCATGAGGCCGACGTTGGGTACGGTCCCCATCGTCCGGGGGTCTAACGCGCCGTTGGTCTTGCAGAAGTTGATCATCTCCTGGTAGATGCGGGCGAAGGTAGACTCCGGCATCACGGCCTTGACGTCCTTCTGTTTGCCGTCCGCGCCGTACATCTTGCCCCCCGCACGGATCATGGCGGGCATGGAGGCATCGACGATCACGTCGTTAGGCGAATGGAAGTTGGTGATGCCCCTGGCGGAATCGACCATCGCCAGTTCGGGGCGGTTTTCGTGGCAGGCGTGCAGGTCGCGGATGACTTCATCGCGCCGGGATTCGGGCAGGGACGCTATCTTGTCGTAGAGGTCGGCCATGCCGTTGTTCACGTTGACGCCAAGTTCCTTGAACAACTGACTATGTTTGGCGAAGGCTTCCTTGTAGTAGCAGCGCACGCAGTGGCCGAACACGATGGGGTGCGAGACTTTCATCATCGTGGCCTTGACGTGCAAGGAGAAGAGGATGTCGGATTCGCGGGCATCTTCCATCTGTTTTTCGTAAAACGCGCAGAGCGCCTTCTTGCTCATGAACATGGAGTCGATGACTTCACCCTCAAGCAGGGAAACCTTGTGTTTGAGCAAAATGGTTTTACCGCTCTTTGTGATCAGTTCCATCTTCACGTCGCAGGCCCGGTCGAGCGTCATCGACTTTTCGCCGTGGTAGAAGTCCCCGCCCTTCATGAATGAGGCATGCGTGCGGGACGCCTGCTTCCATACGCCCATCGAATGCGGATGCTTGCGGGCATAGTTTTTCACCGACATCGGCGCCCGGCGGTCGGAATTGCCCTCGCGCAGCACGGGGTTCACGGCGGAGCCAAGACAGCGGGCATAACGGGTCTTGATGGTTTGTTCTTCTTCGTTCTGCGGGCTTGCCGGGTAATCGGGAATCTTGTAGCCCTTGCCCTGCAATTCGCGGATGGCCGCAACCAGTTGTGGAACCGAGGCGCTGATATTGGGCAACTTGATGATGTTGGCCTCCGGCAGCAAGGTGAGCAGCCCAAGTTCAGCAAGGGCATCCGGCACTTTCTGCCCCTCGTCGAGATATTCGGGGAATTCGGCGAGAATGCGCGCCCCCAGGGAAATATCGGCATCGGCCACATTGATGCCAGCCTGCGCGGCGAAGGCGCGCACTACCGGCAGAAAAGCCGCTGTCGCCAGCATCGGGGCTTCATCGGTGATGGTGTAGACGATCGTTGGTTGTTTGGACATGGTTGCTCTCCCCGGTTTTTAGTGTGTAGTGATGTAAAACTCGTTCTGGCTTGGCGTGGCAACTGCCGCCAGACGATTGCGAAGCGAAAAACATAATTATACCGCTCCGATATGGCGTGACGGGAGAATGCGTCAACATCCCAACGGCTTGTTTACCAGCCTAGTTCCCGTATCCATACGCATTGCCCCGCGCACTCCCCGGTTTCCAGCGCCACTTTCACATATGGCACGATTTCTTTAGGCAAACCATCGCGCGCAAACCACCCCATGCCGCTGCATTTGTCCGGTTCGCACAGAACAGGCTCACCCTGCCAACGCAGCGCGCGCAGGAAGAAGTCGATGCGGTTGGTGTCCGAGCAACGATGGATGACGCCGAGCCAATCGAGGTCGCCGTATTCGATTTGTAAGCCGGTTTCCTCTTTCAGTTCCCGCGCCGCCGCCTGAAGGATGGACTCCCCATGTTCGACATGGCCACCCGGCAGGCTGTAGAGGTCATCAAAAAACCCGGTTTCCGCGCGGCGCAACAGCAGGATGCGCCCTTCGCGCTCACAAAGGACATGCACACCAGTAGGGATACCCGCGCGCGCCATCATCTGTCAATGCTTGCCGGTGCTGCCGAAACCGCCTTCGCCGCGCCCGCTGGCGGTGAATTCTTCGACGATGTCAAACACGGCCTGGGCGACGGGCACGATCACGAGTTGCGCGATGCGCTCCATCGGTTCGATGGTAAACGCCTCGCCGCCGCGGTTCCACACAGAAACCATGACCTGCCCCTGATAGTCGGAGTCAATCAGCCCGACCAGGTTGCCAAGCACGATGCCATGCTTGTGCCCAAGCCCGGATCGCGGCAGCACGATTGCCGCCAGGCCGGGATCGGCAAGATGAATGGCGATGCCGCTGGGAACCAGCGCGGTTTCCCCCGGACACAGCGTAACCGGTGCATCCAGGCAGGCCCGCAAATCGAGACCAGCGGAACCGGCAGTGGCATAGGCCGGGGGCTGCTCGCGTAGCCGAGGGTCGAGTAATTTGATATCGACACGGTGCATGTTCTCTTTTCTCCAGATTTCGGGTCAATTTGCGGGTAACAGGTGGGCGATGCGTTCAACGATCTGGCGCGCGACGAAAGCTTTGGGCGCACGCGGCAACGGGTGACAGCCTTCTTCGTCATAGATGACGACAGTGTTTTCGTCACCAGCCAGCCCATCGTCGAGCAGGTTGCCCACCAGCATAGGCAGGCGCTTCGCGCGCCGTTTCCCCTCGGCGTATGCGTCAAGGTCACGACTCTCGGCAGCGAAACCGACACAGAACGGCGCCTCCGGCAAGGCCGCGACTTCGGCGAGAATGTCTGGGTTGGGTTCGAGCTGAAGATGGATCGCCGCGTCCGATTTCTTGATTTTGTGCGTCGCGGGTTCCGCCATGCGATAGTCGGCCACCGCAGCCACTGCGATGAATACGTCCACGCCAGCCACTACCGCAAGCACTTCATCGCGCATTTGCAGGGCGCCCGTCACTTCGATGCGCCGCACACCTATGGGCGCGGGCAATGCCACCGGCCCGCTCACCAGCACGACTTCAGCCCCGGCCCGCATACAGGCCGTCGCCAACGCGTACCCCATCTTGCCTGAACTGGAATTGGTAATGCCGCGCACCGGGTCGATCGCCTCGAACGTCGGCCCCGCCGTCAAAACCACCTTGCGCCCAGCCAGCAGTTTGGGCGTAAAGAAAGCAAGCAGCGCCTCACACAGCGCCTCGGGTTCCAGCATCCGCCCCGGCCCTGTTTCGCCGCATGCCTGTTCGCCCACGGCAGGGCCAAGGATGGCAATGCCGTCAGCTTGCAACGTCGCCACGTTGCGCCGGGTGGCAGGGTTCTCCCACATCTGGCGGTTCATCGCAGGCGCGACCAGCAGCGGGCAGTTGCGCGCCAGGCAGAGCATGGACAACAGGTCATTGGCCAGGCCGGCAGCCAGCCGGGCGATGAAATTGGCGCTTGCCGGAGCCACGAGAATGGCATCGGCCCCACGCCCGAGGCTGATATGCGGCATACCGTCTTCTATTTCCTCGTCCAGCGCTCTCGTCCACACACGGTTGCCCGACAAAGCCTGGAAAGTCAGCGGCGCCACGAAACGCGTCCCGGCTTCGGTCATGACCACGTGGACATCCGCCCCCAACCGCCCAAGGGCGCGCGTGAGTTCGGCTGACTTGTACGCCGCGATACCGCCACTCACCCCGA
>WREK01000172.1 GCA_009779355.1 Betaproteobacteria bacterium
GCGTAACTGGATGGCGACACGGGCGGGCTTTTTCCCGGAACCACGGCGGCGCGGCGTGTGGCCGATAAGGACGCCACCTATCTTCATCGCCGCGCCCTCCCATTCTTCCGGCGTGGTGCGCGGGTTATCTTCGTCGAACCGTATTTCGGCGTCCGTCATTGCCTGCACACGGGCGAGGTCGGTAGCGTCAGCTTGGGTAGTGTTGCCAGTAGTAGCGTGTTTCATGGCTGTCTGCCTTTCGGATGCTGATGATGTGGTCGTCGCCGTCGCGTGGCGTGTGTATCACCACCACGACAACGACCCCCTTGTAGAGGCCCAAGGTTTTCAGCCGAGTTTCACCGTACCCCTCTCGCGTATCTTCCTGGGTGATAGTGAAGCCCGCTAAAACCTCCCCGGCAATCGCCAAATCCAGCCCATGCTTGGAAAGGTTGGCGGCGCGTTTGGTTTCGTCGTAGGTGACCATGAACAAATAGTATATGTGTTTTGCTAATCTGTCAAACAAAATGTATATGTAGTTTGCCAGAAATTACCCTTTTACACGCGCCTAATCACTGCTATCATGATCCTGCCTGCAAACAACAGGCACGGGTGTCGAAAGCCCGGTATCCCCAAGGCGCAACGACCGCGCCACCAACGCGGTTTTTTGTTGCCTGAGCAATGGCGGTCAGTGGGAGGGCTTCATGCCCTGCCGGGTTCCTTGGGTTCCGGTCTTTCGACCCCACTGACTGCCCCCGTGTCGAAAGCGGGGGTCCAACGTAACCCAAGGAGTAACGATATGAGTACCAAGACCAGCACCACGCAGCCAGACAAGGAAACTGGCGTACCAATGGAATTAGCGGACAGGAATGGCCGGAAATACGAAGGGACGTTCATCGAAGAAGAACCGCCGGAACTACCGAAGATACTGAGTGAGGATGATCTGACCGTTACTGTGAGGATGCCGCGCAATGGGAAATGGCGGCGATTCCTGCTGAGCTATCACGACAGCAAACCGCAGGTATCAACCATTCCTGAAAGCGCAGTAGTCATGCCAGTGCAGAAGATAATGAACATTCTGGTGACGATTCCGTGCGATCTGAACGTATGTACTGAACAGCTATTCCCTTTCTACGCCTCCCTTCGCAGGATGGTGCATGACCGGGTTAATTGGAAGAAATCAAGCCGTGATGCGCTGAAAAAGGCGCTCAGTATCGCATGACAACCAACCGCCTCGCCTCCCGTCCGGGGGCGGGGCATCCTGAATTGAAATGAACAAAACATGGACGTGCCATCCGAAATCCTCTCCGAAGACGAACTCGCCGAGATCATCGGAAGGAAGCTCGTCGCGAAGCAACGCGAATGGCTCGACCAGAACGGATGGATTTACGTCACGAACGCCGCAGGCCGTCCTATTGTTGGCAGACTCTACACCAGGATGAAGCTAGGTGGTGTGCCGCCTACGGCTGATACCATTCCGCGCGCCAGCCGGATCAACTGGGCCGCGCTGGATAGCCTGTCAATCAAAAAGCAGAAGTGAAGGGCGGCGGGCACCACGGCAAGGCTAGCACCACTGCCGTATGACATTGTCTCTGTGTAATTTCTGTGTATTTGTGCCCGGAAAATTACACAAAACGTGAGGCATTGGCAGAACTTCAACAAGGCGGCGAAACCGTCAAACCCCTGTAAAACAGAACATCATAGAACGATGCAGAAAGGTATAGAATGACTATGGCAAGTCCTCTTAATCCGTAGGTCCAAGGTTCGAGCCCTTGTGCCCCTACCAAAAAGCAAAGGGTTGCAGCAATGTAAGCCTTTTGTTTTTTGGCCGGGCTAGCGCGGGGCTAGCACAAAAAGTGCTCTTCACCCCCCAATAGACTGCGGCCAATTTTTTCGCCCCGCTCTTTTTCATAGTTCTTCCAGGCTTGGTAGCAGCGGCGTGCCAAGTCGTAGTGCCATTGCGCGCATAGAGTTTGTCGAAGGTTCCGTGCATCGAGGCCAGAATGCCATCGACGGGTATCCGATTTTCGTGATTGAAACGGGATCAAATCTCGCCGTTTTCAATCATGCGGGTCAGTGTTGAAATGTCTGCTCCGTAGTTCTTTTCACGTTCCACCTTTTCGGCTGGTTTCGGTATGTACGGTTTGGATACTGGCGGCGGTTTCGGCACTATCCGTGCAAAGGAACCTTCCGTCCAGAAGTACATAAAGTTTCCAGGCACCGGCTCGCCCTGTCGTTTATCAGCAGGCTTTCGTTCAAATTCAGGCTGCAACAGCTTGTGTTTGTGGACTCCCTCGGCGAAGAGAATCTTGGCGCGTAGCGCCTCAAAGCTGTAGCCTCGACCCAGTCGGTTCATCACCCGGATCAGGCTGTTCAGCGATTCCGTGTAGGCGTTTGTCACCGGATGATTAAAATAGTTAAGGATTGGTATCGACCAGTTGCCCCACGCGTGCTCGATGTCGGTGAAAGCGTGTGCAATTTCGGGCGGAATGCTCTTTTGCCACTGGATAAACCTGGACTGTGCTTCATCAGGCGATCCGGTATCGTAAATGGCAAAGAACTGCTCCTTGAGCCGGTACGCCTCACCAAGTTCAGGGTAGTTCTTCGTCCAGCCGTCGAGATCCTGACGGTCTTTATCGTTCAAATCGCGTTCACGCTTCAAGAGTACGAGGCGGTCGCGCATGAGCCCCCGCCGCTGTTTCGGCGTCAGGGACTCTCTGAGGCTCTTCCTGACCCGTTCCAAGGCATCGTTCGCCATCCTGACGACGTGAAATTTGTCCACCACGATCACGGCTTGCGGAATCACCGCCCGACAGGCATCGTGATATGGTGTCCACATATCCATCGCCACGTATTGGATGCGTTCTTTGCCTTCCAAGTAGTACAGGAAGCGCACCACGGTTTCTTTGTTTCGATTTGGTAGCAGTTCAACGATAGTGTTGTTCTGGATGTTGGCAATCACACCACGGGGCTTGATGAGGTGAATTTCGTCAATACCCATCCACTTTGGTGTCTCAAAGCAGATCTCTTTTTCCAGTTCGTTTACATAGTCATTGAACACCGCCCGAACGGTGAATTCTGTGCAGCCAACCTCTTCGGCGATGCTGGCGAAGGTGCGTTTGATGGCCTGCTTGCCCATCCATTGCGCAAGCCGTTTGGCCATCGAGCGTTTCTCGTCTATCTCCGGTAACGCTTCGTAAAACGTCCTGGCGCAGGCGCGGCATCGAAAGCGCCGCGTGTTGATGTAGAGACCGACACGCCACCCGTGCATTGGCAGGTCTTTGACCGTTTGTTCCCGGCGGCCAAAGCCGACGAGGTTGCCGGATTGACAATGCGGGCAAGACGTTGGCATTTTGACCGTTTCAACGTCAATGTGATAGTCATGCTCGTTTTCCTCAAACCCCAACACATCGTAAGCGGAAAGATTCAGGATGTTCGCAGGCATGACGGTGGTACTAATACCCTACATGTCCAGGCCGCAAGGCGGTAGCTCTGGTCGGTTCAGCCACTGCTTGTCTTGGGCAATTGCCTCTTTTACCCGTTGCCGCTCATCGGTTTCCATCACCGTTTCGCGCAATCGATACTCTATGGTTGGCAAGGACAGGATTCCTGCCTGTAAGCCTGCACGAACCCACTCTCTGTCACGGGGTTCGGAGCGCGCATACTTTGAAATCGCCGCATCGTTTGGATCAAGAAACCACGCGGCCACTCCAGAATCAAAATCCACTTTGATCAAACGCTCGTTCCAGCCATCCGGGAGCGTCGGAAGCATAGGTGACACGGCATCAGCGTAATACTTGAACGTCTCCTCGAACTCGCTGCCTTGGCCGAGAGCATAGGCAATTTCCGATGCACGACCCGGGTCATCTTTTGGGTAGAGGTCGACATCAATTGATTGAGTCATCGATTCCGGTGGCTGTGCAACGGCTCCAAGCACTGAGAGACTACCAATGATGACGTAATCACGATGGTTGGTCACGCGCATCGCTTCAACCAACAAACGACCAATATCCTCCCGGTTCATTGCTGGCGTCCCATAAGGAACCCGAACGGCGTATTCTGACGAAGCGCAACCCCCTCAGCGTCAAGGCGCAACATCGCCTGACGCAATGCCGGGGGGGACAGGTTCAACATGCGCCGCCACTCGGCAATGTAGCGCAGACTGCATAGCGCCCCCTCTTCCCATGCGTCGACTCTCGATAAGGCGCGTTCGCGCACCTGCTGCGACCTGGAACCCATCATCACGTCCGCTGCCAACACATGAAGCTGCATCAACTCCGCATCCCGCTTGCTCTTTTCCTGTCTTGCCAGGCGGCGTTGTTCAAGAATTTCATCGTCGGACATTGGTTCACTCGCATCAATCATTTAAGGAACCCCTGCATAACCCCAACACTGGATTGCCTCGCTTCGCTTGCAATGACGGTATTGGTTGAATCCATTGACTTTCCTGCTCAGTCATTGCGAGGATCAAAGCGACGAAGCAATCCAGAAAAAGGGTTGTGCAGAGTTTCCTTAAGGA
>WREK01000173.1 GCA_009779355.1 Betaproteobacteria bacterium
ACGGTTGCCAACGTTACGCACAGGGAAGCAATGAAACAAGTAAGCTACTGATTATATTAAGAAAGCTCGATAGTGCTCATCAGAGACACTAACGTTTTTACCACCCCATCGCCCGCTTGCGGGTGAGGAAGTAATGGTTCCGGGCTTATGCGCGTAAACCGCTCCAAGGCTATGGCTCAATTGCCCGCCGCGCTTGCTGGCGAACTCGACGCATTCTGTGACGCGATGTGGCTCGAACACGGGCTGGCCCGCAACACCCTGGCAGGCTATCGCAGCGATTTAGTGCTTTTCGGGCGCTGGCTCTTCAATACGCATGGCAGGAGCCTCACTGCTGCCCGTAACGAAGACTTGTCCGCCTGGCTCGCCGAATTCAGCCTCCGCGCCAAACCGGCAAGCCAGCGCCGCCTGCTTGCCGCCTGGCGGCGCTATTACCGGTATCTGTTGCTCAACGGACACATCACCGAAGACCCGACCCTAAAAATCGACCCGCCCTTGCCCACACCCAGGTTCCCGCGCACCCTCTCTGAGGCCCAGGTGGAAGCCCTCCTGGCCGCGCCCGATACCGACACCGCACTTGGGCTGCGCGACCGCTGCATGATCGAAGTCATGTACGCCAGCGGCCTGCGCGTTTCGGAACTGACCGGGCTGAAAGTTTTCGCACTCGACGCTCTGGATGGCGTCGTGCGCGTCCTCGGAAAAGGAAGCAAAGAACGCATCGTGCCGCTGGGCGAAATTGCCGCAGACTGGGTACGGCATTACCTTTCCAGTGCACGGCCACAGTTGCTGAACGGACGCGTTTGCGACGAATTATTCGTTTCCCGCCTGGGCGCGGCCATGACCCGCCAAAGGTTCTGGGCCATCATCAAACAACACGCAATTTCCGCCGGTATTGCCACGCAATTGATTTCCCCCCATACCTTGCGTCATGCATTCGCAACCCATCTGCTCAATCACGGCGCTGACTTACGTGTTGTACAAATGCTACTTGGTCACGCTGATATATCGACTACCCAAGTTTATACCCACGTTGCCCGCGAACGGCTCAAGCAACTGCATCAACGTCACCATCCGCGCGGACAACAGAATTGATAAGAAAAACAAAAATTTGTCGCACGGTTTCATTTTCTATTCTTCTCTGTCAACGCTAAAATTGACTACCTAAGTACCTTTTGATGAACACAAAAACCATAGGCAGAAAATGGGAACTTCGGCACGCAACCCAATGCCAGCAAACAACTTTTCTTTACCCACGGGCTCCTCTGGATAATCTCAACCTATGGATTACAGAGTAAATTTAAAATAAAAGTTTTGCTTTTACGAATCAACACTGGCAGAATAGTACTTGTGTCACTTCTTGCTGGGCCGTTGTGTTCGTGACTTGGAATACAACATTTATTGTGTCTGTAACGTCAGCATCGTGACGTTCCCCCCCCTAACATGTAACACTAATCTCAAAACTCATGGAGAGCACAAAATGATCGATCTAGAGACCATGCCCTTGCCAGAACTGCGTACCTTGCGGGCTCAAATTGAAGCAGAAATCCGTCGGCGCGGCTCCGCCACCCAACGCTTGATCAAACGCGTGCAAAAATTGGCTGCCGATCAAGGCTTGTCCCTTAATGAACTACTCACTGTGGCGGGCGGTTCGGAAGAAATCCCAACGGTTTCCCGTTCCGGAACAGCAATCAAGTATCGCAATCCGGTCAATCCCGCCCAAGGCTGGACGGGGCATGGCCGCAAGCCGGGCTGGGTGATTGACTACCTCGCCAATGGCGGCACTTTGGATAAACTAGCTGTCTGATCACAAGGCAAATCGGGCACAATCCTTGCTGATCTCCATAACTATGGAAAACAATGTAAAAACGCCCCTTCGCTATCAAAAAAACCCGGTTTATCCGGGTTTTTTTGTCTCGCATATTGCCTGGAACGGTTTCATATCAATTCCCGTCCGTCGCAGCTGCTGTTTCAGTCCAGTTCTCAACCGGGCATTGCAACAGTAACAGAGTTGCCACGCTGTATATATGCGCCAACCCGGCGCACTCCTTTTACCGCTCCAGGTTTTGAAACCCATATCTTAGCCCAGGGCGCAGAAAATCGATCACATATCAGATCAGCAACAAATTCTCCCAATGTCTCAATCAGATTGAAATGCCGTTCTGCAAGCTCTACACGGATGACATCGACCACTTCCGCATAGTCAATGCTGCCACCGATATCATCATGAATGGCGCCAGTCTCCGGAATACCAAAGTTCAGGTCGAATTCAACGGCCTGGGCTGCAACGTGTTCACGAGCATATATCCCGACCCAGGTATCGACACGCAACCCTTCGATAAAGATAAAATTCATTGCAGTTCTCAATAGCAGCAACACATCAGTAAATTGCTGTGATTCTAACTGACTGCGTTACGGCGCGTACAACTTCACGGAGAAACAATGGCCTTCCTCTCCCTCTCACTACTGCTCATTGGAGCCTATCTCATTGGTTCCATCCCTTTCGCCATCGTTTCAAGCCGCATATTCGGGCTCAATGACCCGCGCAGTTACGGTTCCGGCAACCCTGGGGCCACTAACGTGCTACGTAGTGGCAACAAAGCTGCCGCCACGCTGACACTGCTGGGAGACTGTCTGAAAGGCTGGCTGGTGGTATGGGTTGCAGGGGCGCTTGGCTTCAATTCTGTCGCCGTCGCGCTTGCAGGGCTGACAGCCTTCATCGGCCACGTGTTCAGCATCTTCCTGCACTTCAAGGGCGGCAAAGGGGTTGCCACCGCGCTCGGCGTGGTATCAGGGTTTAACCCCCTCGCTGGGCTCATTTGCCTCGGTGTCTGGCTGCTGGTCGTCCTGACCAGCCGTTATTCCTCCGTCGCTGCAATCATGGCAGCGCTCGCTGCGCCAGTCGTCGCCTGGTTCATTTCCGGCAACGCCCCATCCACATCGATCATACTGACTATCAGCATCATCCTGATCTGGCGCCATACCTCCAATATCCGCCACCTGCTGGCCGGAACCGAAGAAAAAGTAGGCAAACGCAAGCCATCGGAACCTGCTGCGGGCAACGAAGAATAGCCCCTCTCCCCGCGGAGTTATAGGTTGGGGTGCGCGAAGCAAACCCCAACGTGCAGGGGCAAAGGGGCGGCAACGTTGAGGATCGCAAGGCTCGCCTACGCGGGCTGAAACCCCTGCACCACCCCGTCGGCTTCGCCGCCACCCCTCCAAGGAGGGGAATTGAACATGCCCCTCGCCCGTTTGCGCAAGAGGGTCAGCCCCCCATCGGAACCGGACGGGAGAGTTCGCCCAGAGGCCAGCGCGGGCGCACACGAATTGCCGGGTCGGCAGGTGGGCGTTCCCCGCGCATCAACCGTTGCGCCCCCGCAAACGCGATCATCACCCCGTTATCGGTACATAGCTCCGAGGCCGGGTAATGCACGCGTGCGCCAAGCCTGACGGCAGCGGCATCCAGCCCGGCGCGCAAAGCCCGGTTGGCCCCCACGCCCCCCGCTACCACCAGGGAACGCATTTTCCCGCGTTCCAGCGCAGCCATCGCCTTGGCCGACAGCACTTCAACCACAGCCTGCTGAAAATCGGCAGCCAGGTCTGCCCGGTATTCCGGACGCCAATCCGGCGACGACACCACATTGAGCACCGCCGTTTTCAGGCCGCTGAAACTGAAATCCAGATCACCGGAATGCAGCATCGGGCGCGGCAGCCTGAACCGTCCGGCCTTGCCGCACGCGGCAAGGCCGGCCAGTTGCGGCCCACCCGGATAACCAAGGCCAAGGATCTTGGCCGTCTTGTCAAACGCCTCCCCGGCAGCATCATCGAGCGTTTCCCCGAGCAATCTGTAATCGCCCACATCGGCAACCTGCATCAACTGTGTATGCCCGCCCGACACCAGAAGCGCAATGAATGGAAATGCCGGAGGGTCATCGGAGAGCAGCGGCGAAAGGAGATGGCCTTCGAGGTGATGCACGGGCAATGCCGGAAGCCCCGCAGCCAGGGCCATCGCCTCGGCCACGCTCGCCCCAACCAACAGCGCGCCAGCCAGCCCCGGCCCGGCAGTGTAGGCAACCGCGTTGAGGCCGACCACACCCAACCCGGCTTCACGAAGGGTCTGGCGAACAAGAACCGGCAACAACCGGATATGGTCTCGCGAAGCCAGTTCCGGGACGACACCGCCATACACAGCATGAAGATCCACCTGCGTATGCAACGCCTGCGCAAGCACGCCGTGCCGGCTGTCGAAAACGGCAACCCCGGTCTCATCGCACGAAGTCTCGATTCCCAATACCCTCACGGCTCGCTCCCCTACCCCCTTCATCAAAAACAAACTCAGGTTTGAAACCTCCCCCTTTAGCAGGGTGCTCAAAAACTATTTTTTCAGGCGCCAGAGTCCACAAGACAGGCCAAAATCAGTCCGAAAAGCAGCTTTACAAGGTAGTTTTCGGCCATTTTTGGCCTTGTAGACATAGGTTTCTCCAGTGC
>WREK01000174.1 GCA_009779355.1 Betaproteobacteria bacterium
AAAAATGGCCGAAAACTACCTTGTAAAGCTGCTTTTCGGACTGATTTTGACCTGTCTTGTGGACTCTGGCACCTGAAAAAATAGTTTTTGAGCACCCTGTTAGAGATCACGCCGCTCTTCCCTCGCTTATAAGTAGGCCAGGGTTTTTTTACCCTGCACCCACCATCCCGGTTACGCGGATCGTGCGCGATTCCGGCACTTCGCTGTTGGCGATGACCCGTAGGCCAGGCACGGCGCGGCGCAGGAACCTCGACAGCAGCAGCCGCAGTTGCGTGGGTACGAGCAAGACCGACGGCAGGCCGATTTCTTCATGCCGCTGGGCGAGCTGGGCAGTCTGGCGCAGCAGGATGTCGGCCAGCCCCGGTTCGATGGCCCCGTCGCCCCCTCCCATCGCTTGCATCAGGATGCGTTCGAGCGCCGGTTCGAGCGCGATGACCTGCATCTCGGCATTGCCCGGGAACAGCGTCTGGATGATGGCACGCCCAAGCGCCTCGCGCACCCGCGAGGTGAGTTCGGCGTTATCCTGGGTGCGTGGGGCGTATTCGGCCAGCACTTCGATGATAGTGCGCATGTCGCGGATATTGACTTCCTCGGCCAGCAGGTTTTGCAGCACCCGCTGCACGGTGGAAACCGGCAGCAGCTTGGGAACGAGATCTTCGACGAGTTTGGGGACTTCTTTTGAGATGTGATCCAGTAGCGCCTGGGTCTCCTGGCGCCCCAGCAGTTCAGCGGCATGCCCGATGATGACGTGGTTGAGGTGTGTTGCCACAACGGTGCTGGAATCGACCACCGTGTAGCCGAGCGCGTGAGCCTGCTCGCGAGTGATGTTGTCGATCCAGTACGAGGGCAACCCAAATGCGGGGTCGATGGTTTCCCGTCCGGGAAGCGGCCCCGCTACCCGGCCAGGATTGATCGCCAGGAATTGTCCAGGGAATGCTTCGCCGGCGCCGACCTCGACCCCTTTGAGGGTAACGCGGTAACCGTTGGGCTTGAGTTCGAGGTTGTCGCGGATGTGTACGGGCGCGGTCAGGAAACCCACGTCCTGTGCAAATTTCTTGCGCAGCCCCCGGATGCGCCGTAACAGTTCGCCGTCCTGGCTCTTGTCGACCATCGGAATAAGGCGGTAGCCCACTTCGAGGCCAAGCACGTCGACGGGTGCAACATCGTTCCAGCTCGCTTCCTGTGCTTCGGCGGCACGCGCCTCGGCGGCACTTTGTGCTTCTTCTTCCTGCGTCACCGCTTCCGTGCCAGGCTGCCGCTTGTTTTGCCTCCACGCGAGCCACCCGATTGCAGAGGAAAAGAACAGGAACACCAAGTTGGGCATGCCAGGAATCAGGCCGAGCACGCCGACGATGATGGCGGTCAGTATGAGCACTTGCGCGTTGGAGAACACCTGACCGAGCACCTGCCCGCTGATGTCGCCCTCGTCGCCTACCCTCGAAACCACCAGACCCGCCGCCACCGAGATGATGAGCGCCGGGATCTGCGCAACCAGCCCGTCACCGATGGTGAGAATGGTGTAGGCATGAGCCGCGTCGGAAGCAGTCATGTCGTGCTGGATGACGCCCACGAACAGCCCGCCCAGGATATTGATGACCAGAATCAGGATGGCCGCAATAGCATCCCCGCGCACGAACTTGGAAGCACCGTCCATCGCCCCGAAGAAATCGGACTCCTGCGCCACTTCCTTGCGGCGCTGCTTGGCGGTTTTTTCGTCGACCAGACCCGCGTTCAGATCCGCGTCGATTGCCATCTGCTTGCCCGGCATCGCGTCCAACGTAAAGCGTGCGCTCACTTCCGCAATCCGTCCCGCGCCCTTGGTGATAACCACGAAATTGATGACGATGAGAATCACAAATACCACGATCCCCACAGCGGTATTGCCGCCCACGAGGAATTGCCCGAATGCCTCGATGACCTTGCCTGCGGAAGCCTCGCCGCCATGCCCGTGAAGCAGTATGACGCGGGTGGAGGCCACGTTGAGCGAGAGCCGCAACAACGTGGTGACGAGTAGCACCGTGGGGAAAGCAGAAAAATCCAGCGGGCGGCGCGCGTACATCGCCACCATCATCACCATCACCGACATCGCGATGTTGAACGTGAAAAATACGTCCAGCAGAAACACCGGCAGCGGCAGCACCATCATCGCCAACACCATGATGATGAGGATTGGGGCCGCCAGCGCGCGCAGGTTCGCAGTCGAAAAAAACTGGCGCAGGATCAGGGCGTTTTCGTTAGCCATGTCGTGTCGTGCACATATTTGCCGTCATGGTTCAACCTTCCGGGGGCGGGCCGGGGTCGAGCGCGGCGGGAACCGGCAGGTCGGTCGGCGGCTGCGGCGTGGGCAGGCCGTTTTTCATTGCCTCGTTCAATTGATAAACGTAAGCCATCACCTCGGCTACAGCGGTAAAAAGCGCGGCAGGAACCGCCTCTTCCAATTCGCAGTGCGCAAAAAGCGCGCGGGCAAGCGGGGGCGCTTCCAGCAGGGCCACATTATGTTCACGGGCAATTTCCCGGATTTTCAGCGCCTGTTCGCCGCGCCCCTTGGCCACGACGATCGGCGCGGACATGCGTAGAGCGTCGTAGCGCAACGCCACTGAGAAGTGCACCGGGTTCGTTACCACCACGTCGGCCTTGGGCACCTCGGACATCATCCTCCGCCGCGCCATTTCACGCTGCATTGCACGGATGCGCCCCTTGACATGCGGGTCGCCTTCCTGCTCCTTGTGCTCACGCTTGACCTCTTCCTTTGTCATACGCAGGTTCTTGTGATACTGCCATAACTGGAACGGCACATCGAAAAGAGCAAGCAGCCCGAGGCTGCTGACGATCAGCAGCGCGATCCAGCTCACCGTGGAGGCAAAATTACTGATTGCGGACTGCAACGGCTCTTTCAGAAAATCGAAAAGGCGGTCGCGGTAATACCACAGCACCGTTGAGCCAACCCCTCCGATCAGCAATGCCTTCATGACCGCCTTGAGCATCTCGGCCAGGCCATGCAGCGAAAACATGCGCTTGAAGCCTTTGAGCGGGTTGAGCCGGTCGGGTTTCAGGCCGAGAACCTTGGGCGCGAATAACAGGCCGCCAAGCATGACCGGGGCGGCCAGCGCCGCTACCATCAACGTGAGAAAAAGCGGTATCAACGTCAACAAAGCCCCGCCGAACAAACCTTGCAGCCACTCGACAATCGCCAGGACGTTCGTCTCATACGCCAATTGACGGTCAAAGGAAAAACCGCGCCGCAGCAGCCCCAGCAACCGTTCCCCCATCCAGCCGCCGAGCATCCAGATGAAAAGCGCACCCGTCACCGTTACCAGAAAAGTCTGGAGTTCGCGCGACTGCGGTACCTGCCCCTCTTCGCGAGCCTGTTGTAATCGTCGGCTTGATGCTGGTTCTGTCTTGTCCTGGTCGCTGTCTTCGGCCACGGCTGGCTCCATGCCCCACATACCGCGCCGTGCCGGGAATAGCGAAGGCGCAAAATGGCATTTGAAGCATTATCCCCACCCCTCCCGCCAGACAATGGCTGGATGTGCGCGAGGAAAGCCGCCCTAATTTGCGGACAGAGGCTTTACGCCTTCAATCCGGTCGCCCGCTTTCACCCCATGTCCGGCAAACCATCCCTGGTTCATCTCCAGCGCATAGCGCGCCGGTTTCACCGAACAATGGTTCTCCTCGCTTTGCGGGGTCATGTCCTCGATGTTGAGAATGCGCCCCTCTTCATCGAGAAACGCCACCGACAACGGGATTAGCGTGTTTTTCATCCACATGCAGATGCGAACTGAGTATGAATACATAAACAGCATTCCCTGGTCAGGCGAAAGATGTTTTCGGTACATCAGCCCGAAATTACGCGTCTGCTCATCGGCAGCCACCTCGACTTCAATGCGATGTTTACCCACTTCCAGGCTTGCCCGCTGCGCATTTGCCGCACCTGCCGCCACCAGGAGCATCCCCGCCACCAAAACCTGCCGTATCATTGTTGTTTTCATATTTTATCATCCATTATGGTTACACGTCACATGCTTTTGTGATGTAATCACCTTGCCGGGGCAAAAAGAAAGGCTCCGGACAGGGAGCCTTCCTCGCTCACGCTCCGGTAAAGGAGGTGATGTGTGTGAAGCCAACCCAGAGTAAATGTCGTTGGCGGCACAGGATCGTAAAGATAATCCTATGGATTATCGTAGCGGTTTTGCT
Organism: Betaproteobacteria bacterium; assembly: GCA_009779355.1. Taxonomy (GTDB): domain Bacteria; phylum Pseudomonadota; class Gammaproteobacteria; order Burkholderiales; family Rhodocyclaceae; genus WRNU01. The sequence goes on from WREK01000174.1 coordinate 4,195, forward strand.
GATGTATAGCAAGCCTGTGCTGTAGCGCACTTGCGCGAATAGTACCCGCCCTGCACCAACGACGTGGGGCGGCTATCATACCCGTTTTGCGCCTTCAGCCTCAATCTCATCAAAAACAAACCACGGTTAGAAACCTCCCCCTTTAGCAGGATGCTCAAAAACTATTTTTTCAGATACCAGAGTCCACAAAACGGGTCAAAATAAGTCCGAAAAGCAGCTTTACAGGGTAGTTTTCGGTCATTTTTGGCCTTGTAGACATGGGTTTCTCC
>WREK01000175.1 GCA_009779355.1 Betaproteobacteria bacterium
AACCTATGTCTACAAGGCCAAAAATGGCCGAAAACTACCTTGTAAAGCTGCTTTTCGGACTGATTTTGACCTGTCTTGTGGACTCTGGCACCTGAAAAAATAGTTTTTGAGCACCCTGTTAAAACATGCAAAGGCTTGCACAAAGGGAGGCGTTCATATAGAACCCCAACCTATTCGGATATTTATATTTCATAAACAGGTTTTGGCCCCGCTGCGGCGGTCAATGTTGACGCGGCAGGGTCACGAGGGCGAGGAGCCCGCCTTCGGGATGGTTTCCCAGACGGATATTGCCGCGCTGGACGTGGAGCAGGTTACGGGTAATCGCCAGGCCGAGGCCGGTTCCGCCGGTTTCGCGGTTGCGGGAGGATTCGGTGCGGTAGAAAGGCTCGAAGACGCGCTCCATTTCTTCGGCGGGCAGGCCGGGGCCATGGTCACGGATCAGGATGTGAAACATTTCCGTGGCCTCAGAGAGGGCGATCTCAACCGATTTGCCGAATTTTACGCCGTTTTCGATCAGGTTCCACAAGGCTCGCCGTAGCGCGACAGGATGGCCGGTGAAGGGGGCGTTTGATTGCCCCGTTACGGAAACCTCCCAGCCCATGTCGGTGGCATCGCCGCATAGCGCCGCAAGAAGCCCGTTGAGATCGATGGCTTGCGGCGGGGCGGTGACTTCCATGCTGCGGGCATAAGCCAGCCCTTCGCGGATAAGGCTCTGCATGGCGTCCAGGTCGGACTGGATGCGGGTTTGCAGTGTTTCGTCATCGATCAACTCGGCGCGCAGGCGCAGGCGCGTGATGGGAGTTTGCAGGTCGTGGGAGATGGCGGCAAGGATGCGGGTGCGCTCATGCATGTGGGCCGTGATGCGCTCCTGCATCTGGTTGAAGGCTTTCGTGGCCTGGATGACTTCGGTGGGGCCGGCGGGTTCGAGCGGCGGGCGTTCAGGGTTTTCACCCAGCGCGCGCGCGGCAGCGGATAGCTTTGAGAGTGGCCGGGTGGCGATGCGTACGCAAATCCAGGTAAGGATGCCGACGCCGGCGACCAGGGCAAGGAGGGCACCGGCCATCATCGAGACATGCGAAGACATGGGATGGGTAGGCACGCGGTACTGGTGACGCATACGGGCGGAAAGTATGGAGCCATCCGCCAGTTTCACAGAAACTACCAGGGGCGCGAATCCAGAAGAACGTTGTTCTTCGAACCCGTAGGACAATGCAGGCTGACCAACAGAACGTTGTTCTTCAAGTCTGTAGGTATACAAGGCAGGCTGGCGCTCAGGCATGGCTTCGCGCAGTATCGGCAACATGGGGTGGTCATCGGGGACGGGCTGGGCGTTTTCGGGCAAGCTCAAACTGAGGCGCAACAGACCCCGGCGGCTACGCCCCCGTTCGTCGAAAGCGCGGTGACGCTGTTCCGGCGAGAGATTGTCAATGATGTCGGCGTTGGCGGCGATTTCCCTGGCAAAACCTTCGGACCAGACCCGGTTCCGTTCGCTGATGAAAATGGCAATGCTGACGGCCAGCACAAGGAAGATGCCGACCAGCCAGATCAGCATCAGGCGTGCGAACAGGCTGGAAGGCCAGAGGCGCATTATCATGGCGCGGCTCCGGCCTGGGTGACTTCGCAGGCAAGCACATAGCCTTCATTACGCACGGTTTTGATGATGGCCGGTTCGCGTGCATTGTCATTGAGCCGCTGCCGCACACGGCTGATCAGGAGGTCGATGGAGCGGTCGAAAACATCGGCTTCGCGCCCCTGGGTGAGTTCCATCAGTTGGTCGCGCGAGAGTATTTTCTGGGGATGGGCGAGAAAAATGCTCAAGATTCGGAATTCGGCCCCTGACAGGGCAACGATGGTTCCGTCCTGGTCGATAAGGTGGCGGGCGACCGTGTCCAGCCGCCAGCGAGCGAAATGCAGCTCACGTCCCTGCGTGGCGGGCGCGGCGGCCATGTTTGGAGGCAGGGCGCGGGCGCGGCGCAGGATGGCCCGGGCCCGGGCATAGAGTTCGCGTGGGACGAACGGCTTCGGCAGGTAGTCGTCCGCTCCCATTTCGAGACCGATGATGCGATCCATGTCTTCGCCACGCGCGGTCAGCATGAGTACGGGCGTGTTGGCGTTGGGGGAGTCGCTGGCGCGCAGGTTGCGGCACAGGGTAAGGCCGTCTTCTCCCGGCATCATGATGTCGAGCACGATCAGGTCGATGCGGTGGCTTTCCAACGCGGCGCGCATTTCGCGTCCATCGGCGGCGGCGGTACAGCGTAGCCCTTGTTTTTCGAGATAACCGGCAAGCAGGGTGCGGATGTCCCGATCGTCGTCAACGATCAGGATGTGATCCTGGTTGGACATGGGAAACTCTCCTTTACGCGTGTTTTATAGCATCTTAGGCGGATATGAAATTAATTTGTATCGTTGTGTATCAATCGGTACGCTGGAAACATCATGCTTCAAAATGGCTGTTCTGCGGTATTTGCGATCCCCGATTTCCAGAGTTAAATACAACCGCCGCCCGAAACGACGGGCGTAACAAACCCCAACAGAAAGGAGAATGCACATGAAACGTTTGGTCAAAACAACACTTGTAGCTGCGCTGGCGGCAACAACCCTGCTCAGTGGCGCGGCCATGGCCTATTGCGATGGAGGCGGATGGGGCCACGGAGGCGGCGGGCACGGTTGGCACAAAGCCAATCCTGAACAGGTCAAGGAGCGGATGAGCCAACGGATGGAAGAGCGTTTGGCGCGGCTTGAGCTTGCGCTGGCGCTGACCCCGGAACAGAAACCGGCCTGGGCGGATTTCAAGAAAGCCGCTGAGGCCCGCACCGGCGCTATGTTGAAGGAAATGGAGAGCATGCGTAATGCCGAAGCACCCAAAACGGCGATCGAACGCCTGGATCGCATGGAAGAGCACGCCAAGAAGCATGCAGGCATGTTGGCCGAGATGCGCAAGCCCCTCGAAACATTTTACGGTAAGTTGAGTGCGGCTCAGAAAACGGTATTCGATGCCGAAATGGCCGGTTTCATGAGTCCCATGCGCGGCGGCAAGCCGGGCTATGCGGCAGGGGAATCGGGGGCTTGCCCTGATAAATTCGATAAATCCGGAAAAAGAGATGGGCGGCGCAAACGCTGACCGTACGAACCCTGAAACGGCCACCGAAAGGTGGCCTTATTGTTTCAGGGTCAGCAGTTCCGGCACCCGTAATCAATTATTCATGCTACCATCCAATCGCATTTATCATTTGAAATCTACATGGTATATGCTGATTACGCAGCAAACTGCTTTCTTCGTTCGACTCGTCTGACAAGGTTTGTGATGTTTGCTGTTTTTAAATATGTTTCTGAAATAGGAGGGTCAGGTTGAAGATCAACAAAACACAAAACTCACTCACCCATCTGTGGATGTTGTTGGTGCTGTTTTGCACCATGTCCGTTATGGCTGGGTGTACAACAACAGGCACGCAGTGGGCGTATTCGGAAGCAAAAACCGTCGATGAGAGAGCATATGTGATGCTTGAGCATTACGCCGCGCTCGTCAAGGAAGCAGCGGATCTGGCGGGAAAACCCAATACCCCGCCCGAAGTGATTGAGGCGATGAAAAAGGCCGATGCCATTGCGATGCCTGCTATCCGGCGCCTGCGCGACATGCGCGATGCCTGGTTGTCCAGTGGGAATGAAGAAAATACGGAAGCATTACAGGCGGCCGTCGATGATGCCATTGCAGTTATCGCAAGCATGATACGGACGATGGAACAGGTACGAGGTAAAACACCATGACCAATGACAATAACCGTAATCTCCTCCTGGCTGTCGTAGGACTGCGCGCAGCTGGATTGGCGGTGCTTTCCGCCTGCGACGAAAACAATCCGGAGAAAGCGCGAAAAACTCAAAAAGCCGGTCAGGCTCTTTACCTGCTTGCGGATCTTCTGTCTGCAGGAAAGGCCACGGACGACCACATGGCGGTAGTTGCCGAAAAGCTCAAGAACAGGGAGATCAGCAAAGAAGATTGGGACGACGTGTTTGCGCGCATTGAAATAGATAGCGCACGGCTTCAACGCGCGTAGGTATCGTCCCGTTTAGCAACCATTCAGAACCGGCTTTCAGGCCGGTTCTGAATGTTGACAAAGTCTCCGCGCAATTGCCTGGCGTTGGCAAAGCTGCGCTCGACCGTCTCCTTGCGCCGGGTATACAGCCGGGGGGTGCGGTTAGCAGGGTGTTCAAAAACTATTTTTTCAGATGCCAGAGTCCACAAAACGGGTCAAAATCAGTCCGAAAAGCAGCTTTACAAAGTAGTTTTCGGTCATTTTTGGCCTTGTAGGCATAGGTTTCTCCAGTACTTCAGGCTTTTTGAGCATCCTGCTAGGGTTGCAATACGCCGCCTATCAAAGCGAAGCGCTGATTCACGGCGATTTCACGATTCAGCCGCTGATGCAGACATTGGCTGAAATCATCGAGGAACACAGCAAATGCG
>WREK01000176.1 GCA_009779355.1 Betaproteobacteria bacterium
AGGGAAACGCTGATTTATTCCGTCCGGGCAGCGCAGGTGCGGGTTTCAAACACGTCCATGTCCGTTCGTCGGCTTGCAGACCATGTGTCAGGCTATGTTTTGGGCGGGTTTGAAACCCGCACCCGCGCTGCCAGAACGCTCAGGAATTGTTCAGCGTTTCCTTAGATGCAATGTCGGTCGAGTAGCGGCAAATAATCACTCACCCAGTCAACGGATGGCAGCGGAGATGTAGCAAATTTCCCAGTCCGTCTCGTCATTCGCGTCTGGCCAGTCGCTTCGAGAACAGTTTTTGTTATCCTTTTGCCCTTCCCGCAGCAAGTAACATTCAAGGCAGCAATGGCAAGCATCGAGCGATACGACGAATCCTCCTTCCGCGTCCTCAAAGGGTTGGAACCGGTGCGCGAGCGCCCCGGCATGTACACCCGTACCGACAGCCCCGCGCACATCATCCAGGAAGTCATCGACAACGCCGCCGATGAAGCGTTGGCCGGTTTTGCAAAAGAAATCCATGTCACCCTGTATCTGGACGACTCTGTGAGCGTCTGGGACAACGGGCGCGGCATCCCTGTGGGGTTGCATCCCGAAGAAAAGGTTCCCGTTGTGGTACTTGCCTTTACCCGGCTGCACGCCGGGGGGAAATTCGACAAACGTTCAGGCAGATCGGCCTACGCTTTTTCCGGCGGGCTGCACGGTGTCGGTGTTTCCGTGACCAATGCGCTCTCTACCCGGCTGGAGGTCGAAATCCGTCGCGAAGGCAAGCTGTGGTGCACTGAATTCGGCAACGGGGGCGAAACCACAGGTGAGTTGCGCGCAGCAGGCGCCTGTGGCCGTCAGACCGGAACCCGCATACGGGTCTGGCCTGATACCAAATATTTCGAGTCGGCGAAAGTCCCGATTGTCGAACTCGAACGGCTGCTGCGCAGCAAGGCCGTTCTGCTTCCCGGCGTTTCCGTGCGGTTGGATGTCGAACAGGCCGATGGCAGTTTCCAGGGCAAAAGCTGGAGTTACCCCGGGGGCATCCCTGCCTATCTGTCGGAACTGGCAGGCGGACAGGAACCCATCGCCCCGATTTTCGCCGGTGAAAAATATGCGACCGAAAACGATACCGCTTTCGCCCCCGGCGAGGGCGCGGCCTGGGCGCTAGCTTGGTTTGAGCAGTCCGTCCCAAGCGAGTCCTACGTCAACCTCATCCCCACCGTCTCCGGCGGCACACACGAATCCGGCCTGCGCACGGGGCTTTTTGAGGCGCTCAAATCTTTCATCGACCATCACGCCCTGCTGCCGCGCGGTGTCAAGTTACAGCAGGAAGATGTCTGCGCGCGGATGGGGTTCGTCCTTTCCGCCCGGCTGCTCGACCCCCAGTTCCAGGGCCAGGTCAAAGAAAAGCTCTATTCCCGCGAAGCCGTGCGGCTCGTCTCCGCGCAGGTGCGCGATCCCTTTGAAATCTGGCTCAACAACCATGTCGAAGCCGGACGCGCCATTGCCGAACACGCCATTCGGCAGGCACTTGCGCGGCAAAGAAGCGCCCAGAAAGTCGAAAAGAAAAAATCCTCCGGCGTTGCTGTGCTCCCTGGCAAACTGTCCGATTGCGAATCCAGCGATATCAGCGAAAACGAACTCTTTCTCGTTGAAGGCGATTCTGCCGGCGGTTCCGCCAAAATGGCGCGCGACAAGGAAATCCAGGCCATCCTGCCGTTACGCGGCAAAGTCCAGAACGCCTGGGAAATCGACGCGGACAGGCTCCTTGCCAATGCCGAGATCCACGACATCGCCGTCGCCCTCGGCGTCGATGCCCACGGCGCAAACGATACGCCCGACCTCTCCGGCCTGCGTTATGGGAAGGTCGTCATCATGTCGGACGCCGATGTCGACGGCGCGCACATCCAGACTTTGCTGCTTACCCTCTTTTTCCGCCACTTTCCCCGGCTCATCGACGCCGGCCATATCTACGTCGCACAGCCTCCCCTCTATCGCATCGACGTTCCCGCCCTGGGCAAGAAGCGTCCTGCCCGCCGCCTCTACGCCCTCGACGAAGGTGAACTCACCGCTATCCGTGACCGGCTTGCGAAAGAAGGCATCCGCCCCGAAAGCATCGAAGTGGGCCGTTTCAAGGGGTTGGGCGAAATGAACCCCGAACAGTTGCGCGAGACCACGATGGATCCCGTCACCCGGCGCGTGCTTCCCGTGCGCGTGCGCGACGATGCGCTCACCGAGACGCGCCGCACGTTCACCCTCTTGATGGGCAAAGGCGAAGCCGCTGGACGGCGGGCCTGGATGGAGGCAAAAGGGGATACGGTAGAGGCGGATGTTTGAGTTGAGCCATGCAAATGAATGCCCAACCCGTCTTGGCCGCCCTGGCCGAAAATTTCTACTTTTGGCTGATACTAAAACGGGTACAGTCTCACTCAGAAAAACTGGAAGACGCGCCGATTCTTGATCAAAAACAAACCACGGTTAGAAACCTCCCCCTTTAGGGGGATAATCTCGCTTGGGAGAGGCGTAACCTCTTTCAAGCGCTTTTGTCGCCCGGGCACGGGCGTGGATTGAAACATCACCGTAAGGAATGGAAGGTCGGGTAAATCATGACCTGAGACAAAAATGACATGAAAGTACTTTTCATCCACCAGAATTTCCCTGGGCAGTTCCGTCACTTTGCTGCGCATCTTGCGCAACAGCCGGATGTCGAAGTTCTGGCCGTTGGGCGTGAAACCGCTCCGGGCATGAAAGATATCAAACTGCTGCGCTACCGCCCGCGCCGTGGGCCGAGCAAGGAAACCCACCCATACGTCCGCACTTTCGAGGACGCCGTGCTGCATGGGCAGCAGGTGCTGCGTATGCTGCTCGACCTCAAGAAAGAGGGCTACCGGCCCGATATCGTCATCGCCCACCCTGGATGGGGGGAAACGCTCTACGTCAAACTGGCTTTCCCCGATACCAGACTCATTCATTTCATCGAGTACTACTATCATCTTGAAGGGGCCGATGTCGGGTTCGATCCTGAATTCCCGTTCGGCATAGAGAACGCCGCTTTCGTCTCCAGCCGTAACCCTCTGCATTTGTTCAATATCGAACAATGTGACGTTGCCATAACCCCGACTTATTGGCAGAAGAGCCTGTGTCCGATGGCCTACCACGACAAAATTCATGTCATTCATGAAGGTGTCGATGTTGACCAGTTAGGCCCCAACGCCACTGCCTTTCTTGAATTTCCCAACGGTAAACGGCTGCATCCGGGCGATTCTGTCGTCACTTATGTGGCACGCAACCTCGAACCTTATCGGGGCTTTCACTGTTTCATGCGCGCTTTGCCGGAACTGCTCAACGCGCATCCGGACTGCCAGGTTATCGTGGTCGGTGGCGACGAAGTTAGTTATGGGGATACCCCGAACGATGCGCCCAACTGGCGCGAAAAATTGCTGCGTGAAAATCCCGTCGACCTGGAGCGCGTCCACTTCCTCGGGAAAGTGAGTTACGACATTTACCGATGCATCTTGCAGGTATCCGCCGTCCATGTGTATTTGACCTATCCGTTCGTCCTCTCCTGGTCGATGCTGGAGGCCATGGCCTGCGGCTGCCTGCTCGTTGCCTCGGACACCGCGCCGGTGCGGGAGGTCGTTCGTCACGGCAAAAACGGCTGGCTGTTCGATTTTTTCGATGGCAAGGCACTTGTCGAATATGTGCTGAATGCGCTCTCGAACCCGCCGGAAGCGGCTACCTTGCGGGCCAATGCCCAACGAAGCGTGCAGGCGTATTCGACGGAAAAGGGTATTGCGGGATATATGGCGTGGGTCGAAAAGTTATGCGGGCCTGTTTGACCCTGCAATGCGCCGCCCGGCCCATCGTGCGAAGTCATCTACGTAAGTAAACACCATCGGCACGATGAGCAGGCTGAGGATCGTGGATGTGACCAGCCCGCCGATGACGGAAATGGCCATTGGGCCGCGAAAGCTCGTGTCGGCCTCACCCAGCCCAAGCGCCAGCGGCAGCATGCCCGCAGACATGGCTACAGAAGTCATTACGATGGGGCGCGCACGCTTGCGGCAGGCATCGAGCAGGGCGTCGAGCCTCTCCAGCCCCCGGTCACGCTGCGCAGTAATTGCGTACTCGATCAGCAGGATGGAATTCTTGGTGGCAACGCCCATCAGCAGGATAAGGCCGATCAGGGAAGGCATCGAGAGGCTGGAACCGGTCAGCAGCATGGCGACGAAAGCGCCGCCAAGCGATAGGGGTAGGGCGCTCAATAGCGTAATGGGGTGCAGGAAGTTTTTGAACAGCAGTACGAGTACGCCATAGACGCACAGAATGCCGGCGCAGATGGCGAGCATGAAGTTCAAGAAGAGTTCGCCCATGACTTCGGCGTCGGCGACTTCCTTGAGGTTCATGTCGGACGGCAAAGCGCGTACGGAGGGGAGCGAACGGATATGTTTTGAAATA
>WREK01000177.1 GCA_009779355.1 Betaproteobacteria bacterium
CATCGTCGGCAGGATCGCATCCGGGCGTTCCTTTTCGATGATGCGTTCAATGACTTGCCAGGTGACAGGCTCGATATAGGTCACGTCTGCCATGCCGGGGTCGGTCATGATCGTGGCCGGGTTGGAGTTGACCAGTACAACCCGGTAACCTTCCTCGCGCAAAGCCTTGCACGCCTGCGCGCCGGAGTAGTCGAACTCGCACGCCTGGCCGATGATGATCGGGCCGGCGCCAATGATCAGGATAGTGTGGATGTCTGTACGTTTGGGCATTTTTTGCCTCGGATAAACAGGGGGTCACGAAACCTTGCCGCCGTGTCCCTTCAGGACACGAAATCAGCGGGCCTCAAAGAGGTTGATGAAACGGTCGAACAAAAGAACCACGTCGTGCGAACCGGGAACCCCTTCCGGGTGGCCCTGGAAGGAGAATGCGGGCGCATCCGTACGGGCAATCCCCTGAATGGAACCGTCGAACAGCGATACATGCGTTACCCGCAGGTTATCCGGCAACGTTGCCGGGTTGACCGTAAAACCGTGGTTCTGGCTGGTAATGAGCACCTGCCCGGTATCGAGGTCTTTTACCGGATGGTTCGCGCCGTGGTGGCCGAACTTCATCTTCATGGTATGTGCCCCGGAGGCCAGCGCGAGCAGTTGATGCCCCAGGCAGACGCCGAAGATCGGCACTTTCGCCGCCACAATTTCCCGGATCGCGGCAACCGCGTAGCCGCATGGTTCGGGGTCGCCCGGCCCGTTGGAGAGAAAAACGCCATCGGGTTTCATCGCCAGCACTTCCTGGGCGCTCGTCCCGGCAGGCACCACGGTAATGCGGCATCCGCGCGTAGCGAGCATGCGCAGGATGTTGCGTTTGACTCCAAAGTCAAACGCAACCACATGCCAGCGTGGCGAGTCCTGCGACCCGTAACCTTCCCCGAGTTGCCATTCGCTCTGCGTCCACTCGAAAGGTTCGGAAGTCGTCACCTCTTTCGCCAGATCCATCCCGGCCAGCCCTGGGAAAGCCCGCGCGGCAGCAACCGCCGCCTCGGCATCCGACTCGCCTGCGACGATGCAGCCCGCCTGTGTGCCTTTCTCGCGCAGCAGGCGGGTCAGCTTGCGGGTATCCAATCCGGCAATCGCCACCACGTTCTCGGCGCGAAGCCATTCCTCCAATCTTTGCGTCATGCGGAAATTGCACGGCAGGATTGGCAGATCGCGGATGACAAGGCCCGCAACATGCACGCGCCCGGACTCCACGTCCTCGGCATTCACACCGGTGTTGCCGATGTGCGGATAAGTAAGAGTGACGATCTGTCTGGCATAGCTTGGATCGGTAAGGATTTCCTGGTAGCCGGACATCGAGGTATTGAAAACCACCTCGCCCACAGTGCTACCAGCCGCGCCGATGCCTTTGCCATGAAAAACCGTGCCATCGGCGAGCGCAAGAAGAGCAGGAGGAAAAACAGTCACGAAAAAACTCCCAGATGCGAAAGTAGCGGACACCGGCGCAAACCCACACGCATCCGCCCTATATACGCGAAAAAACGGGACGGCTATTGGCCGATCCCGTGGTAAATAAATTCTATTCTAACGTCTTGGGGCGTATAAGGCAAATCTATAACGTAATGAGCTGCCATGAGAGAGGGATCAGTCACCAAAATCAAGGTGCTGGTTACGTACCGGCATTGAGAATCTCGATGTACTCTGAATAGCGGAACTGACGGAAGCGCTGTTTGGCAGTCAGTTCCCTGACGATGCCTAGTTGCTCCAGATGATGGAGCGCCTTGTTGACAGTCGCCGGGGTCATGCCGGTTTTTTTCACCAGGCTGCCAGAAGTGGCAATGGGGCGCTCCATCAATGCCTGATGAATTTGCAGGATGGACGGGGCTGCGCGACCAAGCATCTTGACCCTGTCCTTGTCACGGCCCGATAGCGCCAGCAACTGCCTCGCTGTTTCTACCGCCTGTGTGGCAGTGACGATAACGGCTTCCGCGAAAAAATCGAGCCAAGCTTCCCAGTCCCCCGTCAGGCGCACCCTGTTCAGAAGCTCGTAGTAGTACTGGCGATGCGTCTTGAAATAGAGGCTGAGATACAACATCGGCTCATGTAACACTTTTTGCTCGAACAGCAACAGGGTGATGAGCAAGCGCCCCAAACGGCCATTGCCATCCAGGAACGGGTGGATGGTTTCAAACTGCACATGCGCCAACGCAGCCTTGAGCAGTACAGGCGTCGGTTCGGGCTGTCCGTGCAGGAAAAGCTCCAGCTCTCCCATGCACTCCATGACACGGGCAGCCGGAGGCGGTACGAAAACGGCATTGCCGGGACGGGTTCCACCAATCCAGTTCTGGCTTCTCCGGAACTCGCCAGGCATCTGGCAGCTTCCTCTGCCTTGGGAGAGCAGCACGCCATGCACTTCCCGAAGAAGCCGCAAGCATAAAGGCAACCCCCCTTTCAGCAATGCGATACCGTGATTGAGCGCCGCAACATAGCAACTGACTTCCTGGGCATCGGCAAGTGGCACACCGGGTTCCTGCTCCAATTCATACAGCAACAGGTCGGACAGTGATGACTGCGTACCCTCGATCATGGACGAGAGTACGGCTTCCTTACGGATATAGGTATAAAGAAAGAGCGAGGTATCTGGTAACAGGGTTGTTACGCTGTCCAGCCGGCCTAGTGCCAGCAATGCCCGGTCAAACTTATCCCGCAGTGCCGGGTTCCAGTCAATGGGCGGCCTCGGCGGCAAGGGCACAGGTACAAAGGCTTGCGCTTTCTCGCCAACGGTTGAGATAGTGACGTATTCACCCTGGAGCGTACGTTGCATGGCTGAACCTGAAATAAAAAAGCGGTTTATTTTAGGCTCAGAGCACATCCTAAAACAAGAGATGTTTTATTTTAGGTTAAGACCGCACTCTAAAATAAGAAAGCAGCTAATTTTAGGTTGAGCACGTCACGTACCCGCCTCAACGCAGCCCAAGCACGTCCTGCATGTCGAAAAGCCCCGGCTTCTGGGCCGCAAGAAAGCGGGCGGCCTTGAGCGAACCTAGCGCATAGGGCATGCGGCTGCTGGATTTATGGGTGATCTCGATGCGCTCGCCGATGCCCGCGAAGAGCACCGTATGGTCGCCCACGACGTCGCCGCCCCGGATGGTTGAAAAACCGATCGTCTCGGCCTTGCGTTCGCCTGTCGTGCCTTCGCGCCCATAAATCGCGCATTGGCTGAGATCGCGCCCCAATGCCCGCGCGACAACCTCGCCCATGCGTAGCGCAGTGCCCGAAGGAGCATCGGCCTTGAAACGGTGATGAGCTTCGATAACTTCGATATCGTAGCCTCCGGAAAGGATCCTGGCCGCAACGTCGAGGAGGCGGAACACTGCGTTGACCCCGACTGCCATGTTGGGCGCGAAAACGATGGGAACGGTACGGGCGGCCTCGGCAATGGCAGCCTTCCCGGCAGAATCGAACCCGGTAGTTCCGATCACCACGGATTTACCCAATCGGACAGCGTGGACGAGGTGCGCAAGCGTACCTTCCGGACAGGTAAAGTCGATCAGGCAATCGGCGGCGGCAATGGCGACGGCGGCATCGTCGCCAACACTCACTCCGGCGGGAATACCCGCCAGTTCTCCCGCGTCACGGCCTTTGATTGCAGAATCCGGACGGTCGAAGGCTGCCGCGAGCGTGATGCCTTCATCTTTAAGCGCGGCTTCGACCAGCATCCGGCCCATACGCCCGGACGCCCCGGCAATGGCCACTCGAATCGGGGATGTCATGGAATAAAACCCTCTTTATTTTTTCGTCTTGGGCACTTCAACAATCCTGGCGTGAGGTTCCTTCACTTCCTTTCCGTCAGGCGGAGTGATATCGCCTTCGACGCGATCCAACTTGTCATCGACGAAAAAGACCGAGACCGTCCGCTGTTCTATTTTGCTTCCCCTGCCTGACCTGAAGCGGTAAATATAGTCCCAGCGATCAGAATGAAACACATCGGCCACCAGGGGCGAACCAAGCGCGAAGCGCACCTGTTCGCGTGTCATGCCGGGTTTGAGTTGCGCCAGCATGGTTTCATCGATGTGATTACCCTGCCGGATATCGATGCGGTAGGGGGCGAAAAAGGAACAGGCGGTCAGTGCAAAGGCAACGGCAACGGTCGCAAAAATCGGCGGGAAGGAAAGCGCAGGACGCATAGATTCAGGGCTACCGGTTCTCAGAAAAGACTGAAGAATATAACATACAGACTGCTGACAAAGCTCAGCAAGGATGAGGAACCGTCGTGTGGGTATGCGATGAATCGGTGCCATCCGGCGGTTACATATTTCGATGCGAAGCATCGCGGATCAGGAGCCTCCCTCTCGAGGGAGGTGCCGCCCGCCGAAGGCGGGTGGCGGAGGGAGTTACGGCGGTTCGGTTATCAGATCC
>WREK01000178.1 GCA_009779355.1 Betaproteobacteria bacterium
CCGCCACCGTTCGAGAAGTTCAACGTTTCGTTAGCGGCAATAGTGAGCGTCACGGGAGCGTTATTGATGACCGTCCTCACCGTGACAGTATCAGGGAGGGCGACCGTGGCCGCCGCGTTGAACGTCGCGGTGTCGCTGGCGGTTGACGGCGTGCCCGTGCTGGGCAACCAGTTGGCGGAAACGTTCCAATCGCCGGACGAACCGCCTTGCCACGTGTAATCCACGGCAAATGACGCAGATGCCGCCGCGGCCAGCGCGGCGCAGATGAGACGACGAAACAATGAATAACAACTCTTTTTCATAACACACAACCTCCAAACAAAAACCTTTGAAAATACTTCTACCACAGATAATGGAAGACAGTTTAAAAAATATTCCGACGGAAAGCAATATTATTTTTCACACAAAGGCACGAAGGCCACAAAGGGCATTGCTCTACTTTATCCTTTGTGGTCTTCGTGTCTTTGTGTGAGACAAAAAGGAAACATGGCTTCGCCCTACCTTTCGGCTAGGCGGGACGCCGCCGCCCTACTTCACGATGAGTATCGTGCCGCCGGTGCAGGTGAGCAGGAGGTCGTTACTTTGGGGTCGGCAAGCAAACCGAACGTTACCAGTATGACTTCACATAGCATAATCATCTTTTTCATAGGGTTACTTCTTTGACAGGATTAACGCTTCGCTTTTTTCCTTTGGAAAAATGGTTTCCGCTACGCTCCAACGAAACAGGATGGTCAGGCTTGGACAGCGGCCTACTGATTCTGTTGTTCCTTTTCACGGACGATCTGCCTTGCTTGGTCACGGGTGAGTTTTTTCGTTTCGCCGTCGGGCGTCTCAAACGTCACGGCTTCCTCATTTTTTTAATTTTTCTGGTCGAGACCCCAGACTCATCTCGCCAGCCCGTTTAAACTTGTCGTCCATCTTCACATACAGGTACTGGTTTGTCCCCTCTTGCGAATAATAGAAGTCCCCTGCTGGCTCTCGGCTGTCGTGTTTAATCGGCAAAAGAGTCCCCAGCGTGGGCGTAATGTGGACGGGAACCCATGTGTCATGCCCGAGATATGCCTCGGCTTTGTAGATACCAGACGACACTCCTGGGAATGCATGGAAAGGGCAATTCCTCTCATTGCGCTTGCGCCTCCGCTTTTTTACGGCGTACTTCCGCATTATCCGCCTTTGCTTTTTGCTTCCGCTCGCGCGTCCACTTGCCCAGCACGTTGTTTTCTTCTGAAATAGCGCAATGCCGTTATTATCCCACCGATGACGACAATGTTGACAAGCAACAGTATTTCCCATGGTGTGGTTTTGGGACTGGCTGGGTTGTCAGTTTCAGTTAGGGGCAACTCGCCTGTTTTACCCGCCGCCTCCTGTTCCTTGTCTATAGGCCTCCCATAAACCTCGACTTCCGTGTAGTAGTTCATCAGGTTGGATGTGTTGCCTCGGCTGTAGCAACGGACGTAACGCCCCCTGACGGCATCTACTGCGAACGGCCGCCCGTAAGCTCCAGAGATAAACTCCTTGTCCTTCCCCTTGCCAAGGCCGGAGGAATTGTCATGGTCGTTGTTGAAGATAGTGACGACACCGTCGCCGAACTCCGCGTCGTTCGAGATTTGGACAACCACGTCGCGGTACACGTGCAAGTCCCTGGAATGCCATATACAGATAGCATAGATTTCCATTTCCTCTCCCAAGTCAATCTGTATCCACTGGAGACCGGGGGAGAGTTCGACGTAACTGGCCCTGTTATATTCCCTCACGCCATCTGTGATGTACGACAACTCCCCGATGAAAGGGTCATCCTCGCTGGAGGTCACCTTGCAGCCACGTGAAAGCAACCTGTCGCATCCCTCGGGGACTAAAACCGGCGGCCATGGCTGGGTGTATGGATACGGGTCGCGAAACTCGTCAGGGCGTGGCGGCGGAAAGTGTGGCGACCCCATCAGGGTAAGCCAGATGCCAGCCGAAAGATATGCGCTGATCAGAAATAGACATGTTTCCTTTTTCACCGTTATTCCCCTTTCAGCTCGCTTAACCTTTTTTCCGCCGCCCGGCGTATGCTCACGTCCTTATCATTTCCTGCGGCATCCGCAAGAAGCTTTCGGTCCGTTATCCTCTGCACAGTGCGCAAGCGCACTGACCGGGCACGGTCGTTTTTAAGCACGTCCGCGAGAACCGCCTGGTCGGTGATTTTTTCCACCGCAACCCCGCGTATGGCCTCGCCCGTGTCATTTTTCGCGACATCCGCCAAAAACGCTTGGTCTTCTAATCGGGTTACAGCCGCCTGGCGTACCCACCCGTCCTCATCATTTTTCGCAATCTCTCTGAAGAGCGCTTGGTCGTTGAGTTTCTGTACGGCCTCCAGGCGCACTTTACCGCTATTGCCGTTCCTTGCAAATTCCGCAAGAAGTTCCTCATCGTTCAGAAGGGATACAGCCGCTTGCCGGACTACTGCGCTTCTGTCGTTTCTGGCAAGCTCCGCAAGAAACGCTTGGTGGTCTTTAAGTTTAAACACAGCCATTGAGCGTATCCCGTCGTCTCTATCTTTCTGCGCGATTTCCATCAGGGTGGCTTGGTCATTTAGCACTTCCAAGGCGAAACGCCGCGTCTGCTCATCCTCATGAGTTCTTACGGTGTTTCTTACGGTTTCCGCAAGAAGCTTCGGGTCGTCCAGCCTCAACAGGGCCTCTCGGCGCACGAATGCCTCTTTGGCGCTTATTGCGGTTTCCGCAAGGGCGGCCTTGTCGTCGAGCCTGAGTATTGCCATCCGGCGCAGATCCTCATGCCTCGTGCCGTCTTTTGCGATTTCCGCAAGAACCGTCTGGTCGGTCAGCTTGTACACGGCCGCAATGGCGACCTTCCAGTTTGGGGCTTTCCTTGCAACCTCAGCAAGGGCCGCCTGGCCGGACAACTTGAACACGGCATCCAAGCACACCACCTCGTCCCTGCCGTTTTTCGCAAGTGCGGCAAGCGCGGCCTCGTCCCTCGGTTCTCGTACTTCCACGACACGAAAAACCGTTGGGGGAGGATTTTGTGCAAAACTAATCAACATCGTGAACAGTACTGCGCCTAAAACCAGTATGATGGCTGGTTTATTGCGTATTCTTTCATTTCTCTTCATGTGACGTACTCCTTTCTTTCATGGTGTTACTTTTTTGACAGGATTAACGCTTCGCTTTTTTCCTTTGGAAAAATGGTTTCCGCTACGCTCCAACGAAACAGGATGGTCAGGATTGGACAGCCGCCTACTGATTCTGTTGCTCGCGTTCACGGGCAATCTGCCTTGCTTGGTCACGGGTGAGTTTTTTCGTTTCGCCGTCGGGCGACACGAACGTCACGGTGTCATCTCCTTTCTCTTTCTCTGGTCGAGACCCCAGCTTCATCTCACTGGCTTGCTTGAATTTGCCATCTTCCGTCTTGACATACAGGTACTGGTTCGTCCCCATCTGCGAATAGTAGAAGTCCCCTGCTGGTATTCCTTTGTCATATTGTGTCGGGCGAAGTATGCCGAGCGTAGGCGTGATATGGACAGGAACCCATGTGTCATGCCCGAGGTACATCTCTGCCTTGTAGAGACCGATTGGTGTTCCGTGTTGAAATTTAAAAATACATTCACATTCAAACGAAATACCATCGCCTGGCTGGAGTGTCTTCATTGTCTTCTTCTGTTCAACGCAGATATAGAAAGCATCTATCGCTTCCTTTCGTTCTGCATCCCTCCGCGGTTGTGCACGTCCAAGTGCCTCCTCCACACGTTGTTGTTCTTCTGTGCCTTCCGCATAGAAGCGGACTGTCTCGCCTGACCACTCTTTATCGGTGACGACCACGAATGCGGTCTCCCCGGTGTTTGTGACTGAGAAGATTCCGTTCCATGTTCCTCCCCCATGCTTGGGAAGGTCATTGGTGACTCTAAAATACGCATCAGCCTTGGGTTTGGAATACAAACTAAGTATCCCCAACATGATTCCGCACAGTATTACCATCTTTTTCATTGCGTGACTCCCTGTTTGGTTTTGAGGTTAATTTGCAGAAGTTCATTCGGCGAAATGATGATGTTGTTAAACGGGCTATAAGAATTCGTGAGCCTCCTACTGATTCTGCTGTTCGCGTTCATGCACAATCTGCCGTGCTTGGTCACGGGTGAGTTTTTTCGTTTCGTCGTCGGGCGACACGAACGTTACGGTGTCATCTCCTTTCTCTTTTTCTGGTCGAGACCCCAGCTTCATCTCACTGGCTTGCTTGAATTTGCCATCGTCCGTCTTGACATACAGGTACTGGTTCGTCCCCATCTGCGAATAGTAGAAGTCCCCTATAGGTGCTCC
>WREK01000179.1 GCA_009779355.1 Betaproteobacteria bacterium
ATTTATTCCATCCGGGCATCGCAGGTGCGGGTTTCAAACACGTCCATGTCCGTTCGTCGGCTTGCAGGCCATGTGTCAGGCTATGTTTTGGGCGGGTTTGAAACCCGCACCTGCGATGCCAGAATGCTCAGGAATTGTTCAGCGTTCCCAGACGGATCCGCAGCGTGGGCTTCAACCGTTGGTGGCAACAAACCTGATGATGGCAAGCGAGATGTTGTCGCCGTTGCCCTGGCTGCGTTTGCGCGCCAGTTCGAGCAGGTGTTTTGCTGCTTTATCAGCAGACAGGCTGAACAGCGTATCGGCCAGTTCTTCGTCGGAGAAGAAGCTCCATAAACCATCCGAACAGAGCAGGAAGCAGTCTCCCGCCACCACACTGTCGCTGCCTCCCATCTCGGCCTGCGGCGTGCGGTCGCTGCCCAGGCAGGAAACCAATACATTGCGCTGCGGATGATGGAGCGCTTCTTCTGCAGTCAACTTTCCCCGGCGCTGCAACTCCCCGACCAGTGAATGATCCCGCGTCCGCATCACCATTTTTGTGTTGCGGAAATGATACAGGCGCGAATCGCCGCAATGCACCCAGTATGCCCGTCCCCGATAGAGCAAAAAAACGACAATTGTGCTGTGCGGGTTCTGCTCGTTGGAAAACCGGCCCAGACGGATGGATGAGTGCGCGTCCTGAACCACCGCGCTCAACAACTTTGTGGGTTGTTCGGTGGCCGGGGAAAAGGCTTCGAGATTTTGCTGTGCCGCATGAATGATCTGTTCGGCAGCCATCGCGCCACCGCTTTGCCCACCCATGCCATCGGCCAGCGCAATGAGCACTGCGGCGGGGTGTAACGGGTGGGTCAATACGGCGACACGGTCTTGTTGTTCTCTACGGTCGCCGACATGGCGGGCAACACTGGTCTCGACGGAAACGCGCATGGAGAGGATGAGGCAACATAGAGATAGCAGTAATTCCGATGATAACAATCGAGAGTGACTTGTCTAGCGTATTTTTCTGCAATGTGTACGTGCTTTGTTACGGGGTTGTTGACCTTCCTGGAATTTTTTCATAGAATACGCGGTTCATTAAAAATGGAGTAACACCATGTACGCGGTGATAAAAACCGGCGGCAAGCAGTATCGCGTTGCGGCCGGCGAAAAGATCAAGGTAGAACAGATACCGGCCGACGTGGGTTCCCAAATCACTCTCGACCAAATCCTGATGGTCGGTGAAGGTGAGTCGGTCAAGATCGGCACGCCCGTGGTTACTGGAGCCATCGTCACAGCGTCCGTGCTCTCGCACGGACGTCACGATAAGGTCAAAATTTTCAAGATGCGCCGACGCAAGCATTATCAGAAGCATCAGGGGCATCGTCAGAACTACACCGAAATTCGCATCGAAGCGATTTCGGCCTGAAACCGGAGGCTATTCGGCATGGCTCATAAAAAAGCAGGCGGCAGTTCGCGAAACGGCCGCGACTCGGAATCGAAACGCCTCGGTGTCAAACGCTACGGTGGCCAGTTTGTTGCTGCCGGCAACATCCTCGTCCGCCAGCGCGGAACTCAGTTCCATCCGGGCGAATACGTCGGTATCGGCAAGGATCACACTTTATTTGCACTCGTTGACGGTACGGTCAAGTTCCAGATCAAAGGCCCGAGAAACCGCCGTACCATTACGGTCATCCCGGAGGAAACCGGCGTGGCCTGACGGTCACGCGCACGGTGTACGGCCTCTATCTGGATGCCTGCCTCCAAAGCCCTGTCCGTTGAGATGGGGCTTTTTGTTTTTACATTCAATCCATGTGTTATCCGCAATCTGGAATCCCGCCATGTTTCAATCCACGCCCGTGCACGGGCGACAAAAGCGCTTGAAAGAGGTTGCGCCTCTCCCAAGCGAGATTATCCCCCTAAAGGGGGAGGTTTCTAACCGTGGGTTGTTTTTTGATGAAATTCTTTGACGAAGCCCGTATTGAAGTCATCGCCGGCAAGGGCGGCGACGGCGCGGCCACGTTCCGGCGGGAAAAATACGTCCCGCGCGGCGGCCCCAGCGGCGGTGACGGCGGACATGGCGGCAGCGTGCTCGCTATGGCCGACCGCAACATCAACACACTGGTCGAATACCGCTTTAAGCGCATCTTCCGCGCCCAGTCCGGTGAGAACGGCGGCAGCCGGGACTGCTATGGCCGGGGCGGCGAGGACGTCCTGCTCCGCTTCCCGGTCGGAACCATCATCAGCGATAGCGATACCGGCGAACAACTCGCTGACCTCGACGAAGACGGCAAACAGGCGCTGCTTGCCAGCGGTGGGCGCGGCGGGCTAGGCAATATCCACTTCAAATCGAGCGTCAACCGCGCCCCGCGCCAGCGTACCCTGGGGCGGGAAGGCGAGCGGCGCAACCTTCATCTCGAACTCAAGGTGCTGGCCGATGTCGGCCTTGCCGGGTTGCCCAACGCCGGGAAATCCACCTTCATCCGCGCGGTTTCCGCCGCCCGCCCCAAGGTAGCCGACTATCCATTCACCACGCTTGCGCCCAACCTCGGTGTCGTACGCTCCACTGTGAATCGCAGCTTCGTGATCGCCGATATTCCCGGCTTGGTCGAAGGCGCAGCCGAGGGCGCAGGACTCGGGCATCAATTCCTGCGCCACCTGCAACGCACCCATCTGCTGTTGCATCTGGTCGATCTCGCGCCCTTTGACCCGGAATCCGACCCGGTGCGCAGCGCTTACACCCTCGTCGAAGAACTGCGCAAGTATGACGATGCCCTGTACGCTAAACCGCGCTGGCTCGTGCTCAATAAACTTGACCTCATTTCCGTTACGGAACGCGCCGACCGCGTCCAGGCGTTTCTCGATGCCTTCGGCCCGGTTGGGCGCTATTTTGAAATTTCCGCCATCGATGGCGAAGGCTGTGAGAAACTGATTTTTGCCATCCAGGATTTTCTCGACAGCGAGAATGCGCACGCGAACGACGAAGAAACCAGACGGTCCGAAGAACCGCAGGATTTCACCTGAAAACATGAGAACGCGCATCCGTAAAGCCCAACGGCTGGTCATCAAGGTCGGTTCAACGCTCGTCACCAACAACGGCACGGGACTCGACCATGCCGCGCTCGACGGATGGGCGCGCCAGATTGCCGCCCTGCACCGGGGGGGGCGTGAAGTCGCCCTGGTATCCTCGGGGGCCATCGCTGCGGGCATGCAGCGGCTGGGCTGGAAAAAACGGCCAAGCGAAATTCATCTCCTCCAGGCCGCAGCGGCTATCGGCCAGATGGGGCTGATCGAAGCCTACGAAAAAACTTTCTCGCGCCACAGCCTTGCGAGCGCGCAAATCCTGCTCACCCATGACGATCTCTCCGACCGGCAGCGATACCTCAACGCACGGTCGACGCTTACTGCGCTGCTTGAATTGGGCGCAATTCCGATCATCAACGAGAACGATACCGTCGTCACCGACGAAATCAAGTTCGGCGACAACGACACTCTCGGCGCGCTGGTTGCCAACCTCATCGAAGCCGACGCCCTCATCATCCTCACCGACCAGAAAGGGCTTCACACCGCCGACCCCCGGCGTGACCCCACGGCTTCCCTCATCGAGGAAGGCTCTGCCGAAGATCCCCGTTTCGAGGCAATGGCGGGTGGGGCCGGTAGCGGCATCGGCAAAGGCGGCATGCTCACCAAGGTGCTTGCCGCGCAGCGCGCGGCGCGCGGCGGCGCACACACCTGCATTGCCAGCGGGCACGAACCGGACATCCTCCTGCGGCTGACACAAGGCGAGCCCGTTGGAACCTTGCTTTACGCCAGTAGTTCACGGATGGCAGCACGCAAACAATGGCTGGCCAACCATCTGCAACTGGCAGGCACGCTCGTCATTGACGCGGGCGCAGCCAGGGCTTTGCACGAAGGCCGTAGCCTGCTTCCCGTAGGCGTGGCCGAGGTGAAAGGCGACTTCAGGCGCGGCGAGG
Source organism: Betaproteobacteria bacterium (assembly GCA_009779355.1). GTDB lineage: Bacteria > Pseudomonadota > Gammaproteobacteria > Burkholderiales > Rhodocyclaceae > WRNU01. The sequence continues at coordinate 3,948 of WREK01000179.1, forward strand.
CCGTTGCCTGCGTCAATGAGGCCGGGGAAGAAATCGCACGTGGGCTGACCAACTACGCCGCAAGCGAATGCCGCCGCATCCTGCGCAAACCCAGTACCGACATAGAATCCATTCTGGGCTACGTCGACACACACGAAGTAATCCACCGGGACAACCTCGTCGTGCGTGCGGCGCGTTAGGGAAACGCTGATTTATTCCGTCCGGGCAGCGCAGGTGCGGGTTTCAAACACGTCCATGTCCGTTCGTCGGCTTGCAGACCATGTGTCAGGCTATGTTTTGGGCGGGTTTGAAACCCGCA
>WREK01000180.1 GCA_009779355.1 Betaproteobacteria bacterium
CCGGTAATAAGCCGGATGCCAGCGCGCCCCGGACACCGCTTCGTAGACATCGAGCAGGTCTTCGCGCTCGCGGAAAGCGTAGAGGATCATCGTCATCGCGCCGATATCAAAGGCGTGCGAGCCGATGAGCACCAAATGGTTAAGGACGCGGGTGATTTCATCGAACATCACCCGGATGTACTTGGCGCGTTCCGGGACTTCAATGCCGAGCAGCTTTTCGATTGCCAAGCAGTAAACGTGCTCGTTGCACAGTGTCGCCATGTAGTCGAGCCGATCCATATAGGGCAGGGACTGCAACCAGGTACGTGCCTCGGCAAGCTTCTCGGTTCCGCGGTGCAGGAACCCGATATGTGGGTCGGCGCGCTCGACCACTTCACCGTTCAGTTCGAGCACCAGGCGCAATACGCCGTGCGCCGATGGGTGCTGTGGGCCGAAGTTGAGCGTGTAATTGCGGATTTCAGACATGGCCGGATTCCCCATAACCCGGCTCACGCACGATGCGTGGTGCGTTCTCGCGCGGCTCGATCGTCACCGGCTGATAAACCACCCGGCCCGCCTCGTCGTCATAGCGCACCTCCGTATACCCTGAAACTGGGAAATCCTTGCGCAAGGGATGCCCTATGAAACCGTAATCGGTCAGGATGCGGCGCAAATCGGTGTGGCCTGAATACACGATGCCGTAGAGGTCGAACGCCTCACGTTCCTGCCAGTTGGCACTCGGCCACAAGCAGCAAACCGAATCGAGCACGGGGAAGTCGTCGTCCGTGGAAAACACCCGCACGCGCAACCGCCAGTTATGTTCGAGGGAGAGCAGGTGCAAGACCGAGGCAAAACGCCTGCCGGGCTTGCATGCGGCCTCGCCATCGGGGAAAGTCAAATAATCCACCCCGCAGATGTCCATCAACTGCTCGAACCGCAACTCGGGGTGGTCACGCAGGGTACGGGCGACATCCAGGTAGTCTTCCGCGCCGACTTCAATCGTAATCTCGCCCCGATCCTCAACCAGAGAAAGCAGGCGACCGTCGAAAACGATCCGTAAAATCTGGTTCAGTCGCTCAAGTTTGGCATTCATTTGAACTCCATATCCCTTTAGCGGCGCGCGATGGTGTTGGTACGTTTGATCTTGTTCTGGAGTTGCAGCAGGCCGTAAAGCAGGGCTTCAGCCGTGGGCGGGCATCCAGGCACGTAAACATCGACGGGCACGATCCGGTCACAGCCGCGCACCACCGAATAGGAGTAGTGGTAATAGCCGCCGCCATTGGCACAGGATCCCATTGAAACCACCCAGCGTGGCTCGGCAAGCTGGTCGTACACCCGGCGCATTGCCGGGGCCATCTTGTTGGTAAGCGTGCCGGCAACGATCATTACGTCGGACTGTCGCGGGCTGGCGCGGAAAATGATGCCAAAGCGGTCGAGGTCGTAACGGGCCATCCCCGAATGCATCATCTCAATCGCGCAACAGGCCAGCCCGAAAGTCACCGGCCATAGAGATCCCGTGCGCGTCCAATTGATCACCGTATCCAGTGACGTCGTCACGAAACCTTCACGAAAAATACCCTCGATGCTCATGTTTCATTCCCAGTCAAGTGCGCCGTTCTTCCATTCGACGATGTAACCGATAATCAGGATGGCAAGAAACACCATGACTGAGCCAAAAAGGAACCACGCCGCCGCCTGGGCAGCGATGAACTCCTTGAACACGACTGCCCACGGGAAAAGGAACGCGATTTCGAGATCGAACAGAATAAAAAGGATGGCGATCAGGTAGTAGCGGACGTCGAACTTCATCCGGGCGTCTTCAAACGCATCGAACCCGCACTCGTAGGCGGCTACTTTCCCTGCGCTCGGCCGGTTCGGGCCAAGGGTCTTGCCAAGGAAGAACGGCACAACACCGAAGGCAAGGCCGACAAAAACAAACAGCAGAACCGGTAGATAGTTCTCCAACATGGCCCACTCTCCCCCGGATCGCACCCGGTGCGATCCGAAAATTCTGGCAGATCATGGCATAGCCCGTACTGCCTTATGCTTCTCTATCAGTTTCCCGCGGAAGTGGCTGCTTCCGCGTTGACTTCGATCATTTTTTTGGTGCCGACGATGAGACTCGAACTCATACGGCTTTCGCCACTACCCCCTCAAGATAGCGTGTCTACCAGTTTCACCACGTCGGCGTATCGAACCGCAATTTTATGTTTTTTTCACGCCGCACGCAAAGCCTGTTTTACCTCAAAGACCCCACACATATCGGCTATGATAGCACATGCAATTGATGTTATTGAATATTTTTTGTTATTACTCTGGAATTTCGTTCTCGGCTTTTTTATCGTCCGGCGCGGTTTCGGGGACAGGCGCAGGAGCGGGTGCGGGAGTCGGGTCGGTGACTGCTTTGGCAGGAACCGGCATGTTTTCCATGACACTGGAAGGCGCTTTCGGTACCTGACTTGCCAGATATGCCAAGCTCAGGCTGGTAATGAAAAATACCGTCGCCAGCACCGCCGTAGTCCGGCTCAGGAAATTGGCCGACCCGGACGCCCCGAACAGGCTGCCCGAAGCGCCGCTGCCAAAAGCCGCTCCCATGTCGGCGCCCTTGCCATGCTGCATCAGGATGAGGCCGATCATCCCAAGCCCCGCCAACACATGAATCAGCAACACCAGATTAAAAATTGTACTGCCCATCCGTTACCTCAAAAAAAACCGTGGGGCGCTTAACAGCCCCCGTTTGTCATCGTCGCCCGGCAAACAGCGATGAATTCCTCTGCCACCAGCGACGCGCCGCCAATCAACCCCCCGTCGACATCGGGCATCGCGAAAAGTGCTGCTGCGTTGCCTGCGTTGACGCTGCCGCCGTAGAGAATGCGGATTTCTGCTAACGGCACTTCACGTTCCGAAAGCCAGCGCCGGATACCGGCATGCACCTCCTGCGCTTCACCCGCGCTCGCCGCGCGCCCCGTACCAATCGCCCACACCGGCTCGTAGGCAATGACTGCCCTTGAGAATCCCTCTTTGCCGATGGACTCCCACACTGCGCCAAGCTGGCGGCCAATGACTTCCATCACCCGCCCCGCCTCGCGCTCGGCCAGCGATTCGCCGACGCAGACGATGGGCACGAGCTCCGCCCGTAACGCCGCCGCCGCCTTGCGTCCGACCATTGCGTCATCCTCGCCGAACAGTGCGCGCCGCTCGGAGTGGCCAACGATTACGTAACGGCAGCCCATTTCGGCGAGCATTTCCGCGCTCACCTCGCCGGTATACGCACCGGATTGGAACTCACTTACTGTCTGCGCGCCCAACGCCATCCCGTCCAGAAGCGAGGCTGCCTGGGCAAGATACGGAAACGGCACGCACACCGCCATCTCCACCCCCGCCAGCGTCCCGCAGCCCCCGAGCAGCACCTCGTTCGCCGCCAAGCTGCCATTAAGCTTCCAGTTGCCGACAACCAGTTTTTTGGGCATGAAATCGGGGCGTCCCTATAAACGAAGCACGGGATTCTACAGGATGCGCTTCCTGTGCGCAAAGTCCTGGCGAGTTTGAGTAGTGTCTCACTTTGAAATTTCTGCTGCCTGAGCCCGCTTCCTGGTACGCGTTTGACGGTTACGGTTACCCGGTGCGCTCAGGCCGAGTGTGCAGGGTGGAGGCTATGGATCTGTGAAAGCAACGGAAAAAACAAAAAAAAGGGAAAGTGAATTCACTTCCCCTTCGACTTTGATTCAGATCTCACCACCGTCGGCGATGAGATTGCACCATTAACTTTTCTGCAAACGGCGGCGCTTCGCGATTGCGCCGACAAAACCGAGGCCCGTCAGTAGCATCGCCCAGGTTTCCGGTTCCGGTATAGTTATAGTATTAGCAGCAATGTCACTGCAATATTGGATGTCGGCGGAGAAGTAGTTGAAACCCGCCACGATGCCGTAGGGATGGGCATAGGGATTGGTGGAGGTGCCAATTTCCTGAACGTCATTTGCCTGCAATCCCAACATCCACGGAGTGACCGATTCGATCATGAACGAGAGGTTGTTATGGCCGTCTTCGTTCCAGAAGGATGAATCGAGAGTCGATAAGTCGAGACTCATCGTGTAGCTGCCGACCACGCCTTCGCCTGCGCCAACACCGTTGAGGATCAAGTCGCCGTATGTGCCGCCCGACAAGTTGAGCAATGAATCGTCGACCCTGTTGCCGTTGACATAGACGCCAAGGAAGTAACCCAGGTAGCCGAACTCTCCTTCAATCATCGTGTCGA
>WREK01000181.1 GCA_009779355.1 Betaproteobacteria bacterium
TGCATCTGCGGAGTCGGGCGGTCTGCGGCGTTGCAAATCCTCGCCATAGCGACGGCTATGGCTGTGGTTTGCGCCTTGCATCCCATCCCGATCCGCAGCGCACACTTACCGCTCGACTTATTCTATTCAGACCATCCATATGGTTTCCGATATTTCATCTTGCGAAACGAGTTCGATCGGTTGATGCCGTAAAGCCGCTTCCGCAGAAGCGGTGTCATCCACATGAATTGCGATGATTGTGGAAATCAGGGAATAACTGTAGAGCACATTGATGCCCGCCTCCGCAATGATTCTCGTGACGCGCGCCAGTTCCCCCGGCTTATCGGGCAGGCGGATGCACACCACTTGTGCCTGGGTGGCGGCGCAGCCTCGTCTGCGCAGCACGTCCAACGCAACATCAGGTTTATCCAGGATGAAGCGGGCAATTCCGTAATCACCCGTATCGGAAGCTGAATAACCACGCACATTGACCCCCGCAGCCTCGAAAGAATCAAGGACTTTCATTAGGCGGCCTGGTTGATTTTCAAGGAAAACACTGATCTGTGAAACTGCCATGGCGGTACTGCCTCCAGCCGTAACCGTGACAATGCACGGATTCAATAAAAAAACAAGTTCGTAATAATACTTTAAAACAGGTTTATGTACTTGCTCTATCATTTCGCTAACACAATACCATTGATCTGATGGCAAAATAAAAAGCGTGTGGTTTTTTTGACTCGGAGGGAAATGGCACACATATCCGCATATGATTACTGTCATTCATAGTGATGTGTGACATGTAAAACACTGTGGCATATATCACAGGAATAGTGTGAGGTTTTTCCTTGGCATATTTCCATGCACCGAACTAGCATTGAACATGACTTCTTGGCGAAAGTTAGATAATCTGACACTCATCAGGACTACGTTGCAGTTTCCATATATGCCAGACGACTCCGCTCCTCCCTCTCCTGATACAGATCGCGCCCGCTGGAGCGGATGGCGGCCTTATGTTTTGCTGTCACTGTTAGTCCTGGTGAGCTTTTTCCTCACCCTGCTCGTTGCGTACATCACCCCCCACAAGAGCACAATATGGCTTCCCATCGCCGTCCTGGCGATTGGAGAAGTAGCGATAATAGGGTTTATCGCCGTCTTTGGTGTACGAAAAATACACAGAGAAGTGCGCCAGGAGTTTGAAAACCACCTTACTGCAGAAGCTGCTTTGCGACAGGCCGATACGTTCCGTCAGGCGATCGAAGCCTCAACTTCCGGTGGATTGCGCGCCCGCACTAACGAAGGCCGCATCACTTACGTGAGTCCGGCCTTTTGCCGCATGACCGGTTTCGCAAGGGAAGAATTGATCGGCACATGTTTTCCTTCCGTTCCCTACTGGAACCCTCTACAAATAGAATGTAACCTGGAAAAATTCAACCGGGCCATGAACGGGGATATCTCTAGTAATGGCCTGGAAGTTTCCATGCAGCGCAAGAGCGGCGAGACGTTCGATGCACTCGTCATCGAAAGCCCGTTCATCGATGCTGCCGGCCAACATATCGGCTGGCTTGGGGCAGTCGTCGACATTACTGAGCAAAAACGCGTCCGCGAACAAAACCAGCGGCAATATGAGCGTTTACAGGCCACATCCCGGCTCATCACGATGGGAGAAATGGCCTCGACGATGGCGCACGAACTCAACCAACCCCTGGCCGCCATTTCCAGCTACGTCACCGGTTGCCTGAACCAACTGGAATCAAACCAGGTCGATATCGTTGAGATGAAGGAAGTGCAAAACAAGATCGCCCGACAGGCCCGGCGCGCAGCATGCATCATTGGACGCGTCCATGCCTTCGTGCGCCGCGCCGAACCCAATTTTGCCCCTAACAACCTCAATTTCATTGTGCGTGACGCCATTGCCCTGGTTGAGATCAGTACCAGCAAGCATGAGGCACGCATCAAATATGAACTCCAGAGAAACTTGCCACTGGTCAATGCTGATGCCCAAATGATCGAACAGGTCATCATCAACCTGCTACGCAACGGCATTGACTCCATGGCAGACACCCCTCCGGAAAAGCGGGTGGTCAATATTTCCACCTATTTGTCCAACAACAGCGTTGCTCTGTCCATAACCGACCACGGTTGCGGCATTCCTCCGGAAATCGCGACTCATTTGTTCGAACCATTTTTCACAACAAAAGAAAAAGGTATGGGCATGGGGTTAAACATCTGCCGCACAATCATTGAATTGCACCACGGACAGCTTGCGTTTGAACCCAATCCATCCGGGGGAACCATTTTCACGCTTACATTGCGCGCAATTTCATTACACGAAGAGTGAAAAGATGACTACAACAACGGAAATGACCCCAGCGAATCTCGCCCATATCGTTGACGACGATGAAGCCATATGTGACGCCCTTACCTGGCAGTTACGTACACGCGGAATTGAATGCATGGCCTGGTCGAGCGCAGAAGATTTTTTGGCCGCTTGGAAACCCGAATGGTCAGGTTGCATCGTACTGGATATCCGGCTCAACGGAATGAGCGGGATTGCCTGTTTCGACGCGTTGATTGTACACCATTGCCAACTGCCGGTAATCTTCATTACCGGGCAGGGAGATATTCAAATGGCGGTCGACGCCCTCAAAAAAGGCGCGTTTGATTTTGTGGAAAAACCATTCAACCACAACGATCTCGTCGAACGTGTGCTGGCCGCCTTCAAACTGAGTGACGAACGGCGCCGCATCGAAGCCAGTCGCGAAGTCGTCGAGGAACGGTTTACCTCATTGACCCCGCGCGAGCGCGAAGTCATGAATTTAATCCTTGAAGGGCACTACAATAAGGTCATCGCCAACCAGCTGGTGATTTCGATGCGCACCGTCGAAGCGCATCGCTCGCATATTTTCAACAAAATGAAAGTGCGTTCGGCAGTGGAACTGGCTCAATTGCTGTCAGTAATGAAAGATTGAGAAGGCGTAGAGGGTGGGCTTCCTACAACCAGCCCTCTACGGCTGCAATGGGTTATTGCCGGATTTCACTCTCAACCTCATTCCAGCCGCCATTATCTTCCCTCCCCCTTTCCGGCGGAGTCGCCCGGAACGGGTTGATGTCAAGCCCGCCACGGCGCGTGTAACGGGCCCAGACCGCCAGGACGGTCGGCTTACAGCGCTCCAGAATGTTGCAAAACACCCGCTCGATACAATGTTCGTGGAATTCACTGTGCCGCCTGAAGGACACGATATAGCGCAACAGTCCGGCGCGGTCGATTAACGGCCCGGTATAACGTACCGCCAGCATGCCCCAGTCGGGCTGTCCCGTAACCGGGCAATTGGACTTCAAAAGGTGCGAATAAAGTGTCTCTGTCACCTGCTCGCCACCCGCGCGCAGAACATCGGGGCAAAGCTGGTAAGTATCGATATCGACATCCAGGCCGTCGAGGCAAAAACCTTCGGAATCGGCAAAACGGCGGGCCAAGTGTGCGCGCAGGGGCAGGATTTCTACCGTCACAGTTTTCCCGGCAGCATTCGATAAATCATTTTCGATCGTTTCGCGCAGGGCATCGGGGCCAGACATGCGTTCCTGGTTGAAGCTATTGAGATAGAGCTTGAGCGATTTGGATTCAATCAGGTTCGGGCTCGACGCCGACACATGGAAACGCGCCAGCGCCACGGCCGGCTTGCCGCGTGGGTCAAGCCAGGAAAGTTCGTAGGCATTCCAGAGGTCTTCGCCAACAAAGGGCAGAGCATTGGCGCGGATACCAATTTCGCTGCGTTTGCCCTGGCGGGCGATGGGGAACAGCAGTTCGGGTGCGTAGGTATCCTGGTAGATAGCCTGTTTACCCAGCATGGAGTGCGCGGCGTCAAACGGGATGGAAGTATTCATCGCAAAACAGTGGGTTATCGGGCGGTTCACGGTAACACACATCCCTCTCTCGCTTGCAGGGCGGCGGGAACAGGTTTCATTCGAACGCGCGAGAAACGCCCCTACGGCCCAGACCGCCATTGGGCGTTGTGGTAAAGGACGACATCTTATCGCCCGCCCGCTTAACAGGGTGCTCAAAAACTATTTTTTCAGGTGTCAGAGTCCACAAGACAGGCCAAAATCAGTCCGAAAAGCAGCTTTACAAGGTAGTTTTCGGCCATTTTTGGCCTTGTAGACATAGGTTTCTCCAGTGCTTCAGACTTTTTGAGCATCCTGTTAA
>WREK01000182.1 GCA_009779355.1 Betaproteobacteria bacterium
CACATCGTCGGCCAGAGCAACACCATCGTACCGACTTGTTTGCCGAGCGAATCGACGCGGATCAAATGGGCGTAATGCGGCAAGCGGGCAACAATGCTCATGGAGATTCCGTTCCGGTTGTGTAGAAATTTGCATTTTATCGCAAGAACTTCTCCTCCAGAGCGCGACGACCAGAAATTTTTGGTTTGCGTTAACAGTTTGTCATGTTTTGCAAAATTGACACACCGAGCGCAAACACCCTGCAAACTTGGCTGTCACGGTAATTTACATGCCAAAAGCATTCAATGCTTCAGTGCAACAACAAATTTTTCCACTAAAACCTGAAACCTACGGATAGATCATTGCATTGCTGTTGCAGTGCACTTATACTCCGCGCTCCATGACAAATCGGAACGATGCGCAATGGGAGTATCGGCCTTTATTTCACTGAGGAATACCATGCCTTCAGGTTATTGGACTTTGTGCAGTATGCCTCCATCACTTTGCTGTTCACTCAGTGAAGACGCTATTGCAGCTTTATTCACACCGCCGCCGGTTTAGTTCATCTCGACTCATGGGATATTTTATTAATTTATTTTCTTCTTTCAAACCAGGTCTTCATCATGGCACAAGACAATACTTTAACAACTGTCGATTCGACGGCTGTTGACCCGTATTTCGAGGGCGTTCCTAAATCCACCATGTGCAGGAGGATTTCTTCCGGAGCGGCTGTTGACCCGTATTACGAGGGTGTTCCTGATTACATGACCGAAGTATACGACTGGGCATACGTTAACCCGAAGAAGGTGCGTTTGCTGGATCGTAATCTGGTTGTCCGCGTCCTGTTGTTTCTCAACGATCAACGGTTGATGCGCGCATACCTGAACGAGATCAGGAAAGGAATGCGTGTCTGGCAGGTGGCGCATGTTTACGGAGATCTGGTCAAACGTGTCGCCGAAAAGATCGGTCCGCAAGGCGTATTTCATTTAACCGACGTAACACCGGCGCAGATCGAACAGGCAGAACACAAATTAGGCGATAAACCATGGTGCAAAGTGATTCGCAGTGATGCGGCCGACTTTCCCGGCGAAAAAGGTATCGACTACGACATAATATGCAGTTTCTTCCTTTTGCATGAAGTTCCCGAAGATAAAAAATATAAAATCGTCGACTGCATGCTGGAAAAATTACCAAAAGGAGGGAAAGCTATCTTTGTCGATTATTCCAATCCGGAAAAATGGCAGCCGGTTCGCTATATTCTGAAAATCGTCAATCATCTACTCGAACCGTTTGCCAACGCATTATGGAATAATGAAATTAGCCATTATGCAAGTAAAGCCAAACAATTTATCTGGAAGAAAAAAACGTTTTTTGGTGGCGTTTATCAATGTGTAATTGTCAGACATAAGGACTGAGCAGGGGCATTACGCACAACGCCCCTGCATGCAACCACCAACTGCCACACACAAGTCCGACGGTTTTCAGCGCAACTCGGACAGTTCCTGGGTCAACGCCTCGATATTGCGCTCGCGTCGTTCAACGGCCTCCCTGTACGGTTGCAGGCGATCAAGCATCCTTTGGTAGTTCTTTTCGTTGCCATAACGAACGGCTTCCTGCTCAGCAAGTTTATTGCGCGCATCCTCCAGTCCCAACCGTTCGCTGTCCAACTCCTTCTCCAGGACGTAGCGCCGGGTCCTGTCGCGTTCCCTCTGCGTTTCGTCGCTTATTCTCGGAAACGCGGCCTGCGAGGGATTGGGGCGTATAGAGATGATCGAAACAGACTGTTCGTTGGAGAGTTGCTTGCATCCCTTGCCCAAACCGCTGCCATTGCTGTAGGTGACCTTCCCTATGGCATCGACACACTTGAACACCTGCGCGAAAGCCGGCGCAGCACAGAATGCCAGGAAAAACAGGAATGAGGAAATGGCAGCGTGCGCGGATTTCATGACTTTGCCCTATCTAGGAATTCCCTTCATTTTCCAAAACTACACCATGTAAAAGAGAACAAACGCCAACCCTTTCCTCAGTCGGGCAAAAAAAGACGGGCCAACGCCCGTCTTCCCCTGTATTGCCCACCCAGTTCAGCAACTGTAGTACATGTCGAATTCGACCGGGTGCGTGGTCATGCGGTAGCGGGTGACTTCTCCCATCTTCAAGTCGATGTAGGCGTCGATGAAGTCGTTGGAGAACACGCCGCCGCGCGTCAGGAACTCCCTGTCCTTGTCGAGATAGCCAAGAGCCTGATCGAGACTGGAACACACGGTCAGAATCTTCGCATCCTCTTCCGGTGGCAGGTCGTAAAGATTCTTGTCGGCGGGCTCCCCCGGATGAATCTTGTTCTGGATGCCGTCCAGGCCAGCCATTGCCATCGCCGCAAACGCCAGATACGGGTTGGCCGTTGGATCGGGGAAGCGTACCTCGATGCGGCGGCCCTTCGGACTGGTGACGTAGGGAATGCGGATGGAGGCAGAGCGGTTGCGGGCGGAGTAAGCCAACTTTACCGGAGCCTCGAAACCGGGAACCAGTCGCTTGTAGGAGTTGGTTCCCGGGTTGGTGATGGCATTCAGGGCACGCGCATGCTTGATGATGCCACCGATGTAGTAAAGCGCCGTTTCCGACAACCCTGCATAACCGTTGCCTGCAAAGAGGTTCTGGCCATTTTTCCAGATGGATTGGTGTACGTGCATGCCGGAACCGTTATCGCCGACGATGGGCTTGGGCATGAACGTGGCGGTCTTTCCGTATTGATGTGCAACGTTATGCACCACGTACTTGAGCATCTGCGTCCAGTCGGCGCGGCGGGTCAACGTATTGAACCTCGTGCCGATTTCGCACTGCCCGGCGTTGGCGACTTCGTGGTGATGCACTTCGACCGGCACGCCGATGCCTTCGAGCGCCAATACCATCGCGGCACGGATGTCGTTGAGGCTATCGACCGGCGGCACGGGGAAATACCCCCCCTTGACACGCGGACGATGGCCGAGGTTGCCCCCTTCATACTTCTCGGACGTCGACCAGGCCGCTTCCTCGGAAAAAATCTTGACGGAAGACCCGGACATATCGACCGACCACTCGACGGCATCGAAGATGAAGAATTCCGGTTCCGGCCCAAAATAAGCGATATCGCCGATGCCGGTGCTCTTCAGGTAGGCTTCGGCGCGCTTGGCGACGGAACGCGGATCGCGGTCATACCCCTTGCCGTCGGACGGTTCAATGACGTCGCAAATCAGCACCAGGGTAGATTCATCGAAAAAAGGGTCGATGTAGGCAGATTCAGGATCCGGGAGCAGGTTCATGTCCGAAGCCTGAATACCTTTCCATCCGGCCATAGAAGACCCATCGAACATGTGGCCGTGCTCGAACGCTTCCTCACTAAAAGCGGAAACCGGCACACTGACATGCTGTTCCTTGCCGATAGTATCGGTAAAACGGTAGTCAACAAAGCAGACCTCGTTTTCCTGGATCAACTTCATGACATCTTGAGGATTCATGCTTACTCCCGGTGAAATTGAATAAAACAGACTGACTGGAAAACCGGCCTAAAAGCGTTCTTTTCCCGGCGGGTAGCCCCCTGCCCGGAGGCGAACTTTCCGTAGTGCAAAACTGACAACACCCATACCATCGAAAACCCAGTCAACTTTGTATTTTGTCACAAAGGCACGAGTAAAACCGGTATTTGTGTACAGTGCAACCGCACGACTGTCTTGTCGTTTTACGCCCAATCACGGAAAAACCCCACGTATCGGCTATAATTTAGGGTTTTCATCCAGCCCTTTGACATCATGGAATTGGACAAGAGTTACGAGCCGGCAGCCATCGAGTCCCGCCGCTACGCTGAGTGGGAGTCCCGCAATTTCTTTGCCGCCGGGCTGGACACTTCCAGGCCGAAAGACCAGTCCTTCTGCATCCTGCTGCCGCCGCCCAACGTCACCGGCTCGCTGCACATGGGACACGGCTTCAATCAGACCCTGATGGACGCGCTCACGCGCTATTACCGGATGCGTGGATTGAATACCCTCTGGCAACCGGGAACCGACCATGCGGGCATCGCCACGCAAATCGTGGTGGAGCGCCAACTCGACGCCCAGGGCATCTCCCGGCACGCGTTGGGGCGCGAAAAATTTCTTGAGA
>WREK01000183.1 GCA_009779355.1 Betaproteobacteria bacterium
ATTAAATCAACAAGATGGTAGTCCTGATTCATCAGTTCAAAGTGTCCCGCCTCTATTTTGGAAATGTCCAGAATGTCGTTGATGAGGTGCAGCAGGGTATGACAGGCATCCAGAGATATCTCTAGGTTATCGACGCTTTCCTGGGGCAGTTTTTTTTGCAGTTCCAGACCCAGAAAACCGATAGCGGCGTTGAGGGGCGTGCGCAGTTCATGGCTCATCTTGGCCAGGAATTCGCTTTTCGCCTGGGAGGCTATCTGGGCGGCCCTGGAGACGACTTCCATGGAATGAACGTACTCAAGCGTTTCCCGCATTTCCCGTTCATGAACCTTGGCCTCACGCAGATCACGGGCATAGGTTGCGACACGCCAGTTGTCTTTCCATGGGATCCGTATCATGGTGATTTCCGCCGGAATCGATTCCCCTGAAGTTGTTTGATGCATCCATTCGAATCTCTCGTAACCGGTTTCAAAGGCCTTGCGCAGATGTGACATCGCTTTATTTTCGCTGGGTGTGCCATCGGATTGGAATTGTGGGTTTAAATCAAAAAAATTCCGTATGAATTCGGTTTTCTCGGCGCCACAGGACAGGCCGAACATACGCATGGTTTCCTGATTGCAGTCGAGAAGCCTTAATTCTGAATCCCACAAGGTCGTGCCCATCGGTGCGGTATCCAGCAGTACCCTGGCGATTTCCTCCGCTTCCAGACGAGCCCCTCTCTCCCGCAAATCGTAGGTATAGGCCGCGATACACCAACCGCCTTTCCAGGGAACCCGAACCAGGGTTTTTTCCGTTGGAAACGTCTCCCCTGATGCTGTACAACTCGTCCATTCGTATTTGAGGTAGCCGGATTCAAAAGCCTTGCGGACATTCGCAACCGCTTTATCTTTGCTGACTGTGCCATCGGGCTGAAATTTCGGGCATGTCACATCAAAAAACTTTGAAAAAAAATCAGCTTTGCTAAGGTTATGCATGCGCAGGTTTTCCTGATTGCAGTCGAGGATATTGCCTTCCTGATCCCACAGCGAGGTACCCAAGGGCATGGAGTCCAGCAGTAACCTGCTACGCTCCTCCGCTTCATGAGTCTGCTGCTCCAGGCATCTGATTTTGCGCAAATCCCGCGAATAGCAGACAATGCGGTTGATGCCTTTCCAAGGAATCAGTACCGCAGATGTCTCAAGCGGGAGGGGCTCACCCCCCTCGGTGCATGCCATCCATTCATAACGCTGATAGCCGGTTTCAAGAACCTCCCTGATAATCCGCCGTATTTCGCTACGACTGCTCTTCCCGTTCGGTTGGTATTCAGGGGGCCGGTCGCAAAACTGCTCGATATATTCCGATTTGGATTTGGCCGTAAGGCCGAATATGTCGGAAGCCTCCTGGTTATAGTCGAGCAAGTTGCCATGTATATCCCAGAGTGTACAAATCACGGGGGCTGCGTTCAGCATTATCCTGGCGTACTGGTCGACCTCGGAGTACCGATCGGCAGCAGTGTGTTTGCCGGAGGATGCCCTGTCAGCGGGCTTGGCGACAAGAGAATCTTCATTACCTGAACTCATGGCAATCTCCCTGGCGTAGCCGCGTGCGCGGCGGCGCCGCGTTCACGTAACGCAATCGCCTCAAGCAGGCACGAGCATCGTTCTCGCGCTTCGTGGAAATCCAAAGTGTCGACCAAGGAGCAAATAGCTTCTATTTGCTCTTCCATGTCCTTGTGCACAGCCATTTTCCTCAGGCCGTCCGCCGTTGCCTGAGCCTCTGTGGCGCGGAAGGACAGACACGCTTCACTCAAATTCGCCACATGTTCTTTGAGTGTCGCCATATCCACCTGCTCAGTCCGCACTTTCTCCGGTGCGTGGGCAGCGCCCTCCTGGTCATTCGCAGCCTTCAGCCCCACAAGCCCGGCCCGTAAGCGCATCATGGCATCGCAATAGCTTTGGATGCGGCGCATACATTCACTGTCGCCGCCTGCATCCGCTGCTGCTATCAAGTCGTCGGCCTCCTGAGCCAGTTCTTCCGCGCCTATGCCAACAAAAAATTCCCGCAGAACATGCAACCGTATTGCGACTTCCTCCCAGAAACCGTCGACGGACAAGGTGAGCAAGGGTTCGATATAGTCCGTAAGCTCCGCAGTAAACCGACGCAACATTTCGGCATATATCTCCACGCAGTGTCCCGCGTTGGCCAGACCCTTTTCGGCATCCAGTCCGACAACGCTGGACAATTTGCGTATTAAGCCCTGCCGCTCGCTGTCGATGAGATCCGGCGCTTCCGTTTGTTCCGGCGCTTCAGCGGCCTGCCGGCACACGCGAGGCAGCAGGTTCGACAATAAAAGATTCAAGTTGAGCGGATCAACGGGCTTGGCTAAATACCCCTGCATTCCGGCCTCAAGAAAGGCGGCCTCCATATTCTCAGCAGGATCCACACTAAAACTCATGCCGATGATGGAACTGGTCTGTTGGCTCCCCATCTCGCGGGCGCGGATGGCGGCAGCGGTTTGCACTCCGTTCAGTCCCGGCATGGAATAATCTATGAATATCAGGTCATAACGCCCGTCAATGAGCTTCTCCAGCGCTTCATAGCCGTTTTCGGCAACGTCGGTCGTTATGTTATGCCGGGAGAGCAGATGTACGCCCAGAAGGCGGTTGATGGCGCTATCGTCCACCACCAGAGCTGTTGTGCCTTCTTTGGCCTGCGTCAGTCTGGCGGATAACGCCGCATGAGGAACTGGCGTCACGTTGGAAAGGTTTCCGGGAACCAAAGGTATGCTAATAATATATTTCGGTTCTATTTCATCCTGATTTTCTACACGAAAATACCCTTCCATGAGCGCAACGAATTGTTCCATCTCGTTTTGGTCGAACCGTGTCCGGACGCCATCGTTTTTGCTTCTGCGGACGCCGGCGTGCCAGACGGTGAAACTGACGTAATCCTGTTTACCCTCCTCGGTCAGGTTGACTTCAAATATCGTATAGCCCACTTCGGGATGCTGCTCCATGACACGATCCAACATCGTGAACACCGCCAGTTGCAACAGCCTAGCGTTCCCTTGAATGGCCAGGGGCAACCTATTGTCATACCGTGTCTTGAATTTTGTTTTCAGGGCAGCGGCGATGTTGCAGCCCCGATTCAAGACCTGGCGGTAAAACGAGAGCAGATGCACATGTTGGAAGTTCGGCGGGGGCCTGGAGTCAGTTGCCAGCAGGCGCCCCACGCTCCGTTGCATCTTTTTGCGGAGTTGTCCCCAGGTGTGTAGTAAGCCGGATTGCGCAGGCATGGCATGTTTCCGGGGGATCAGAAGATATTATTCTGCCAGGCAGTAGGTGTATCCATACCTAGTTGCTCCAGAACCTTTTGCAGAAGCACACTTGGTTTGAACGGTTTGAGAACGTACCCTTTTACTTTCAGTCCCGCAGCGCGCCGTATGAAACTGGGGGAAGCATGCGTTGTCACAAAAATAACGGGAATATGAGCGAGATTTGGATCTTGCTGAATGGCATGTAAAAGTTCAAAACCATTACATTTAGGCATTTCGATGTCTAAAAGCACAAGATCAATCGTGTCGCGTTTAAGCAGTCCAAGCGCTTGTTCCCCTTCTTTAACGAGACGGACATCAAACAATGGTTCCAGGATATTTTTTATGGCTACCAAGTTCGACGGGATATCATCAATGGCCAAAACGACTTTCTTTTCAAGAATGTCACTCATCATAGTCTTCCACCATTAAGATTCTATGATTTTGAAATATATACATTATCTGGCATAGTGAAAAACACACGAAACCTGTCTGGCATCATACGAGTAGTGAAAAATACACGAAGGGAAAGCGGCGAAGCCTTGAACCAGCATTCTCCAGGCCAGGCAGACAGTTTTTTTGGTAATTACCGCACTGTTTTTACCCCGCCGTGCCACCACCAGCCATACGTTGTATCGAACCCGCAGAATTCGCCCCCGGTTACGAGCGAGTGAAGCACTAGGGACGCGCTGAACAATTCCTGAGCGTTCTGGCATCGCAGGTGCGGGTTTCAAACCCGCCCAAAACATAGCCTGACACATGGTCTGCAAGCCGACGAACGGACATGGACGTGTTTGAAACCC
>WREK01000184.1 GCA_009779355.1 Betaproteobacteria bacterium
CGAGCATCGGTGCTGCGTGCTCGTTGAACAGATCGGCCAACGCGGGCAGCTTTTGCACCAGCATCATCGCTTTGTAGTGGAGCATCGGCAGCAGCACGAACGCAAGCGCGATGAGTACGAAGGCCAGCCCTCCGACGACCAGCAGCGCCGCCACAGTGCGTGGCAAACGTCGGCGGGCCAGGGCGTCGACCATCGGGTTGCACAGGTAGGCAAACACGGCAGCCAGCGCGAACGGTGTCAGGATAGGCGCAAGCAGCCAGAGCAGGGCGAGCAGCGCCAGTGCAACCCCTGTCCAGGCGGCAGTTTGCAGGTGAATGTGGCGTAAAGGGAACATCCGGGGATTTTATACGTTTAACCGTAGGTCTGGCTGCGGGTTGGGGCGGGAGAGGGGAAGCAGCGATTCAACTCGCAGGGAGAAGTGGTGGTGTATGGCCAGCAACACGGTACGAGGGCGTCGGTTTTCGTGAAATATTTCACGAAAATATGGCAGTATTTGAAGGGACTGATTTTTCCAAAAAAGTTGGTGAGGGAAAGAGATGTTTAAAACGATACGTGGATGTCTGGGGTTGGTAGCAGTCTGTTGTGCCTTGCTGGCACAGGCGCAGAATAATGACGAGGCCGTGAATTGGTTTCGCAAGGCGGCAGAGCAGGGAAATGCAGTTGCCCAACATTACCTTGGAGTGAAGTACGCCGACGGGCAGGGCGTAGCGCAGAATGATGCCGAAGCCGTGAAATGGTATCGCAAGGCGGCAGAGCAGGGAGATGCGCCTGCCCAAAATGACCTTGGATTTATGTATAGCAATGGTCGGGGCGTAGCGCAGGATGATGCCGAGGCCGAGAAGTGGTTTCGCAAGGCGGCGGAACAGGGATTTGCGGGTGCTCAAAATAACCTTGGATCGATGTATTACAAAGGTCAGGGCTTAGCGCAGAATTATGCCGAGGCCGTGAAATGGTATCGCAAGGCGGCGGAACAGGGAGATGCGCTTGCCCAATATAACCTTGGAGATATGTACAGAAGAGGTCAGGGCATAGCGCAGAATGATGCCGAAGCCATGAAATGGTTTGCAAAGGCGGCGGATCAGGGTAACGAGGTGGCTATAGAGGCGCTCGCAGCCATGAAAAACCGTGCTTCCCCCATCGCAAAACAAAACCTCAGTTCGGTAGAACTTTTCGGGGTCGGCCTCAAGAAAGCCACGCGCACCCAGCTTCGCGCCGCGTTCCAAAAGAGTCCACTGCAAGTCAAACGGGAAGAGGATAACTACTGGGTCGATCTCTATCGCTCCGACATGGCGCTCGAAGGAAGCTCGGAATTGGCAGTGGGATACACGAATCAGGGACAGTTTGCCTACGCGCAATACACCTTTCCGAGTTTCATGGACACGCAGCAAGTGCAAAGAATCGCGGATATGGTTGCTGCGAAATACGGCAAGCCGGGCAAATTCAGCGGCAATGTTGGATTAGGCAGAGTTGAAGCCGTCTGGCAGAGAGGCAAGGACGTAACTATCAAGGTCTATCGCGACTGGCCCGATACGACAACCTATCTGCGTTTTATTGATTCCACCGCAGAAAATCAAATGAATGCCGAAATGGAAGCGGAAAAAGCCGCACAAACTCGCCAGAAAGCCGCTTCACAATCCGGGGCGTTTTGACGCGGGAGCGAGTGGGGAACGAGGGTCTTTCTGTACTATTCGTATCAGGGTGAATCAACTCAAGAATATGTCTACGACATGTTAAGTTTTGATAGAGAGGAGGATTAAAGTGTTTCAACTCATACACAGATGTAAGTGGCTATACGTCATTTGTTTTGTTTTGTCGTGGATACCTGCAGGGTGTTCGGATCAAACTCAAAATGTTGAAGCAGTCGACTTTGGTGCCGTCAAACTTGCGGCTGAACAAGGGGATGCGAAAGCACAAAATAGCCTTGGAGAGATATTCGCCAATGGCAAGGGCGTAGAACAGAATGATACCGAGGCCGTGGAGTGGTTTCGTAAGTCGGCGGAACAGGGAAATGCGGCCGCCCAACACAATCTTGGATTGATGTACGCCAGAGGTCGGGGTGTAACCCAGGATGATGCCGAGGCCGTGAAGCTGTACATGCAAGCGGCGGAACAAGGGTATGCGTCTGCCCAATATGATCTTGGATTTATGTATGCCGAGGGACGGGGCGTAGAGCAGAGTTATGCCGAAGCTGAAAAGTGGTATCGCAAGGCGATAGAGCAGGGTAATGCGGCGGCTCAAAACAACCTTGGGGTGATGTACGCCAATGGTCGTGGTGTAGAGCGGGATGATGCCGAGGCCGTAAAGTTTTATACACTAGCGGCGGGGCAGGGAGTTGCGATTGCTCAATTTAACCTTGGTGCGATGTATCAAAATGGCCGTGGCGTAGAGCGGGATGATGCCGAAGCCGTGAAATGGTATCGCAAGTCGGCAGAACAGGGGTTTTCGTATGCACAAAATGACCTTGGAGTAATGTACGACGGAGGCCAGGGCGTTGCGCAGAATGATGCCGAAGCCGTGAAGTGGTACCGTAAGGCGGCAGAACAGGGATTGGCGATTTCCCAAAAAAACCTTGGGGTGATGTACGCCACTGGTCGTGGTGTTGATCTGAATTATGCCGAGTCTGCGAAATGGTTTCGCATGGCAGCGGAGCAGGGAGATGAGGATGCCTATAGTGCATTGGAAAAAGTATCGCGCCTTGAACAGGATCAGAGAGAAGGTATTTCCCATGACGGTTCCTGCCGCCCCCGTACCAACGTAATACGGTGCTCATCGCAGTGTTACAACGGAGATTGCGTCGTCACTTATGAGAACGGATGCAGAGTCCGGGTGCAGGTAAGGCCAAGATACGATTCATTCCGGGAAGGATGGACGTATCCGTCTCCGGATTGTTAATGAGACTCGATGGGTTAGGGTGCGCGAAACAAACCCCAACCCATACACTGACGTCATTGCGAGCGTAGCGAAGCAATCCAGTAGCCATTTTCTGGATTGCTTCGTCGCTTCGCTCCTCGCTACGACTGCATCTGCGTGATTCTTGCAAGGCGAACGTATAATCCTTGGGTTTTAGAATTCCCCAAAGGAACAGCCTTGAGCACGCAACATTCTTCTCCCCAATCCCCGCTTTCCTACCGCGATGCCGGAGTCGACATCGACGCGGGCGATGCGCTGGTCGACCGGATCAAGCCTTTTGCCAAAAAAACGATGCGCCCCGAGGTCATGGGCGGCATCGGCGGTTTCGGCGCGTTGTTCAGGCTCTCGGATAAGTACCGCGAGCCGGTGCTCGTTTCCGGAACCGACGGCGTGGGAACCAAACTGAAACTGGCGTTCATGCTCGACAGGCACGATACCGTGGGGCAGGACCTCGTGGCGATGAGCGTCAACGACATTTTGGTGCAGGGGGCCGAACCCCTGTTTTTCCTCGACTACTTTGCCTGTGGAAAGCTCGATGTCGATACGGCGTCTACGGTGGTGCAGGGCATCGCCCGTGGGTGCGAATTCGCGGGCTGCGCGCTGATCGGCGGTGAAACCGCCGAGATGCCGAGCATGTACCCGGACGGGGAATACGATCTCGCCGGTTTTGCCGTTGGCGCGGTGGAGAAAAGCGAAATCATCGACGGCACAAGGATCGTGCCGGGCGACGTGGTGTTGGGGCTTGCTTCCAGCGGCGCGCATTCCAACGGTTATTCCCTGATCCGCAAGATCATCGAGGTGAGCAAGGCCGATCTCTCGGCTGACTTCCACGGGCGTCCCTTGCAGGACGCGCTGCTTGCGCCGACCCGCATCTACGTCAAGCCGTTGCTTTTGGTTTTCCGGGAACTGCCGGGTGCGGTGAAGGGGTTGGCTCACATCACCGGCGGCGGGCTTACCGAGAATGTGCCGCGTATCCTGGCTGAAGGGCTGGTTGCGCGGATCGATGTCCGTAGTTGGGCGCTGCCGCCCCTGTTCTGCTGGTTGCAGGAAGCTGGTCAAGTCGCGGATCAGGAAATGTACCGGGTCTTCA
>WREK01000185.1 GCA_009779355.1 Betaproteobacteria bacterium
CGATACCATCGAGATCGACATTCCCGGACGCAGCATCCGTCTGGCGGTTTCCGACGAGGAACTCGCCCGCCGCAGGGCAGCGATGCAGGCGCGGGGCAACATGGCGTGGAAACCTGCCGCACGCAAGCGTACCGTCTCGGCGGCGCTCCAGGCTTACGCGGCGCTCACCACCTCGGCAGACACCGGCGCGGTGCGCGACGTTACCCAGGCGCAAGGTCAAGGAAGCTGAACATGGATACCGAACTCAACCGCCTTGAGGCGCAGCTCGAACAATTCATCAGCATGTATGCGGCGCTCCGTGACGAAAACCGCGAACTACGCGCGCATCAATCCCAGCTCGAAGCCGAAAACCGCCAACTCACGAGCAAGATCAACCTTGCCACCGAAAAACTCGAAGCCGTGCTTGCCAGATTGCCGCAATAGGAGACCGCAATGAAAGAGTCCGAAACGCTCGACATCAGCCTCCTGGGCAAGGATTACCACGTTGCGTGCGCCCCACGCGAACGTGAAAGCCTGCTCGAAGCGGTAGCCTACCTTGGGCAAAAACTCGACGAAACTGCCAGAAAAACGCATGCGGGTAACGAAACCCTGGCAGTAATGACGGCGCTCAACATAACACACGAATTTCTGCAACTTCTGCACGGACGCGGGTTTGACTTGCCTACCTTGAAGCGTAGAATTGCCCACATGCAGACGCGCATCGAAGGTGTGCTGGCCCAACAGGAAAAACTCTTCTGACCGGGCTCGTACGGCGGGGTTTGCGCAAGGATCAATCCCCTGCGGTGTTCGAAGAAACCGTACATTCCGTGAACCAATTGAAGAGAATGGTTGCTGACTACAAAACGCTGGTGTGCGCGCCCCATGCGGGTGAACCTGAAGCGGAAGGAAAGTAACCCCCTGAACCTCAGGTTCAGGATAATCGGCAGATACGGCACCTGCGGGGGGCCCAAAAAAGAAGCGCGGCATTGCACCGCGCTTTTTTTTGAACCTGCCCCCTGAGATCGCATGCCGCATGGAGTAAGCAAGGAGGGGCCGGATGCCGTACACCGCCTCTATTACGTTGCTATGACCCGCGCCCGCGCTACGCTAACACTGGCACGCATGGACACAGGTAATGCGATGATTGATGCATTAGGCGAACATCCCTCTCCATCTGGGTTTTGCAGGCAGGCAAGACACCAACAGCAGCTTGCATCGCGCTATCGCCAGCCTGCGCGTTGGTGATACGCTGCGCTACATCGGGGACGAGTGGGGGATTCGGCTCGAAGACGCATCGGGAACGACCGTCGGGCGCTTATCAAAAAGCTTCGAGCCGCCATCCGGCCTGCGCTGCCAGGAAACTCGGGTACGCGCAATCCTGGTCTGGCGCAAATCCGACAGCGCGGCGGAATATCAGGCCAACTGCCGTAGTGAAATTTGGGAAGTCGTGCTGCCGGAACTGATTTTTGGACAATAGATGACAGAGCACGGTTAAGACATTGGAATCGTAAAGGCTGTTCGGAAAAGGGTGAAGAAATGTTAAACGTGGTCTATTCCCTATTATTGAAATCCATGATTCGCCCGGTTGCGCGTGTCCTGCTGCGTGCCTTGGCTCGGCTGCTCTTCCGTGTGCAGGTACGAGGGATAGACAAGGCTCTGGCAGTGAGGGACGGGCAGCATTCGAGCCTGCTGGTAATTGCCAACCATGAATCTTTTCTCGACGGCATTTTGCTTGGGCTGTTCCTGCCAATCGAAGAGCCGGTGTTCATCGTGCCTACTGAATATGTAGAGCATCCCCTATCCCGGTTCGGACTGAATGTGCTGGCCGACTGCCTGCCGATCGCCCCAGGGCACCCGATGGCAGTGAAACATGTCATCCGGCTGCTCGAATCCGGGCGTCCGGTCGTGATTTTCCCGGAGGGTCGGATCAGCCTGACCGGGGGATTGATGAAAGTTTACGAAGGGCCGGCCTTCGTGGCGGCAAAAGCCGGTGCAACCTTGCTGCCGGTCTGGCTGGACGGGTTGAGCCGCAGCCACTTTTCAAAGACGACCAATTGGCCGCGAAAGTTTTTCCCGCGCATTACGCTCACGATATTGCCGCCCACGACTTTGCCGATGCCGGAAGCCTCCAGTGCCAAGGCGCGCCATCAAGAATCGGGCGAGGCGCTACGCCGCATGATGCAGGAAATGGCGCTGGCACAGTCGCCCCAGCGCACGCTCTATGGTGCGCTGTGCGACATGATCGGGTTCCAGGATTGCCGCCGCCATGTCGTAAAAGACGTCAGCCGGGTGGAATACACCGGCCGGGGTCTGCTGAGGATGTCCCTCGCCTTCGGGCGGCAACTTGAGCGCCTCACCAAACCCGGAGAAATAGTGGGGATAATCCTGCCCAACATGTCTGCAGTCCTCGGTCTTTTATTCGGCCTCGGCGCGTTTGGGAGAGTCCCGGCGATGATCAGCCCCGCCGCGGGCATCGACGGGATGCAGGCAGCGTGTGATGGAGCCTGCATCCGTACCCTGATAACCTCCCGTACCTTCGCCGAACAGGTAAAGCTCACCGATAAGCTCGCCGCCTTGAAGGGGCCGGAGCGCATCATTTATCTCGAAGATTTGCGCAAGGGGATGACTTTCGGCGACAAGCTCTGGCTGATGGGATGGGCGCAGTGGTTTCCGCGCCAGGTGGAAGTCGAAACAAACCCGGAGGACGCAGCGGTAGTGCTCTTCACCTCTGGTTCCGAGGCCAAGCCCAAGGGGGTGGTGCTCTCGCACCGCGCCATCCTTGCCAACGTTGCGCAGTTCCGCATCATGCTCAACATGTCGCATGATGACCGTGTATTCAACGTACTTCCCCTGTTCCATTCCTTCGGCCTCACGACAGCGACGCTAACGCCGATACTTTCTGGCGCAAGCGTTTTTCTGTACCCATCCCCACTGCATTACAAAGTAATTCCGGAACATGCCTACGGCTACGCCTGCACGGTGATGTTCGGTACAAACACCTTCCTCGCCAATTACGCACGCTTCGCGCATCCTTACGATTTCTTCCGCCTGCGCTATGTCATCTGCGGTGCGGAAAAACTTTCCGCACCGGTACGCGAGCAGTGGTTCGAGAAGTTCGGCGTCCGCATCATGGAAGGGTACGGTGCGACTGAGACCGCGCCGGTCATTACAGTAAATACCCCAATGGCATATCGTAGCGGAACCGTGGGTCAATTCCTGCCTGGTATCGAACACCGCCTGCAACCCATCCCCGGCATCGAGCGCGGAGGGGTGCTGCATGTGCGCGGCCCCAACGTGATGAACGGCTATCTGAAGGCGGACAATCCTGGCGTACTGCAACCGCCCACATCAATCGAAGGGCCGGGCTGGTACGAAACCGGCGACATCGTCGAAGTCGACAGCGACGGTTTCGTGCACATCGTCGGGCGGGTCAAGCGTTTCGCCAAGGTAGCCGGCGAGATGGTGAGCATGGAATCTGTGGAAAAGCTGGCACAGGCAGTCTCTCCCAGCGGGCTTCATGCCGCTTCCAGCAAGTCCAGTGAAAGCAGGGGCGAACTGCTGGTACTCTTCACTACCGATGCGCAGGTCAACCGCGCAGCCCTGCAAAAAGCCGCACAGCAATTGGGCGTCCCTGAACTGGCCATACCGAAAAAAGTCGTGCATGTGAATGCCTTGCCGCTCCTGGGGTCGGGTAAAACCGATTTCGCTACCCTGAAGTGCATGGCGGAAGAGACTGAAGCATAAAGCGCGCCGCCCGCGTCACTCCCACTCGATCGTCGCGGGCGGCTTTGCTTGATACGTCGTAGGTGACGCGATTGATGCCGCGCACTTCGTTGATGATGCGGTTCGATACCCAGCGGCAAAACGGATGTTTTGTCGCTGGTTTTTGATGGCAGTCGCGCTATACTTGTATAGCGTTTTTAGGACAGGAACCGAAACATGCTTGCCATCCGACTGCCCGCCGAAATAGAAAGCCGCCTTGATGC
>WREK01000186.1 GCA_009779355.1 Betaproteobacteria bacterium
TCCGCGCTTTTCCGGGTGCTCGCCTGGACGTTTGCCTACAAGCAATACAACGTCCGGGACATGCAGCGTTTCCTGGAGGTTTACGGCCTGCCGTTGCGGCTCGGAAAATACCCTGCGGGGATGGGAGACAAAGACCGGGACGCGCTCCTGCGCGCCGTGCGCAACATCGGGCACGATGGCGCGGGGGTTATCCCCGCCACGATGGATATCCAGTTCATTGAGGCGCAGCGCAGCGGCACGGTCACGGATTTTCTTTCTGCGGTCGAGTATTGGGAGCGCAAACAGTCTATCGCCATCCTTGGCGGAACCTTAACGTCCCAGGCCGACGGCAAAACCAGTACGAACGCCTTGGGCGAAGTCCATGACCACGTCCGGCGCGAGATCATGCTGCACGATATCCGCCAGATCGAGCCGTCCATCACCCGCCAGTTGCTCCGCCCGATCTGCCTTGTGAACGGCATCTTCCCGGAAAACCGGCTGCCCACCTTCGCGTACCTGACCGAAGAAACCGTCGATCAGGAAAAAATGGTCAGTGTCTTGGCCAAGGCCGTCGAGATCGGCATGGAGATCGACCTCGGCTGGGCGCACCGTGCCATGCAAATCCCCCGCGCCGCAGAAGGCGACGAAATACTGAAGAAAGCCGCTGCGGGCAGCCAGGGCTGGGGCGGGCCCTACGCCGACCTCAAGCGGCAGGCGGCACTGTCAAGGCAAAACTGCCAACCTGACCCGGCATCGCTATCCGTTGATCGCTTGGTGGCAGACACCAACGCTGACATAGGCGCGTGGCTTGGCAAGATGGAAGCCATGCTGGAGGCTGCCGGGTCGCTTGAAGAATTCCGCGAAATGCTGCTCGCCGCCTTTCCGGAACTAGACGATTCTGGTGTGGCGGAGAAACTCACAAACGCCTTTGCCGCGCTTGACCTGCATGGGCGTGCGGATAGCGAGGCCCCGAGGTGAGCGGCATCCAGGGTGCGTTCGGGCAGGGTTTTACCGAACAGATCAGTTTCCTGCGCAAGAAGCTCAACCTGCCGACCGAGCGTTGGGACGATATTCAAAAATCTGCCCATGACCGTGCCTTCATTGTTGCAGGGGCGCAAAAAGCGGACTTGCTCGACAGCCTGCGCCGCACTATTGATGGGCACATCAAGGCAGGGTTGAGCGTTGATGATTTTCGAAAGAATTTTCGCAACATCGTCGAAAAACACGGCTGGCACGGCTGGACAGGCGAAGGCACGAAGGGTGGCGAGGCATGGCGCACCCGCGTCATTTACGAAACAAACCTGCGCACCAGCTACGCGGCAGGGCGTCACGCCCAACTGACAGACCCAGGGCTGTTGAAACGCCGCCCGTACTGGCAGTACGTACATTCCGGTGCAGAACATGCCCGCAAAGAACACAAGGCATGGGGCGACGCCAAACTGACACTGCCACACGACCATCCTTTCTGGGAAACCAACTACCCGCCCAACGGATGGGGCTGCGGCTGCACCGTCCGCGCAGTGCCCGCCCCTGAAAAGGATGCCGCCACCACCCCGCCGGAAGGCTGGGACGTGCCAGACCCGAAAACCGGCATGCCGCCCGGCATCGACAAGGGGTGGGATTACGCGCCGGGGGCTAAAACGGACACATCCTTGCGCCAGTTCGTGCAGGACAAGCTCATCACCTATCCCCCAGCCATCCAGCGGGCTTTGGTAAGGGATATGGGCAAAAAGCTTAGTGCCACGGAGCGCGTTGAAGACTTTACGGCTTCAGCAATGGCGGACAAGTCACGGGCTGATGCTCTGTGGTTGGGCTTTATTGAACAACCGGAAAGGTTTGCGAAAGTCGTCAAAACTGATCTGACAGGTTTTGTTGTCCTTCTTCCGGCAGAGGCCGCTCGGCACGAAGAAAAAGAGCATAGCCGTGATGGAGGTAGTCAGCGCCCGATACGAGCTGACGATTACACACGGTTGCTCAACGGGCTGAATCGCGGTGATCTGAAACCGCCAAGCGAGGAATGGAATAAATGGATGGACACCGAAAGGTTCGTCTCGGTTTGGGAAGAAGCGGGGGAAACATTCAGAGCCGCTTTTGGCGTCCGCCCTGGGCGGCATAACCGCTCTGTTGTGCTGGTTTCGTTGGTCGTGAAAACAGCGAGGGGGAAGTGAGTGTGGGCGCACCCTTGGCTTTTACGTCCGCAACGCCCATGGTGTCCAAGTACCAATGTAGGCACGATGGCCTAGCGCCCACTCACACAATATAGTCTAGTCCAAATCAGAAGCCGAATCCATGCCAACAATCACCATCGAATTCGATTCAGAGCGCGTTCAAAACCTCTTTAAAGCACTGTCAAACGCCGTTTCGCCGGACGGTTTTGCCGACACCATGAAAGAGATCGGCGAAGACCTGCTGTACTCCACGCGCCAGCGCATGATCCAGGGCATCGCACCGGACGGCTCGCAATGGACACCGCTTTCCGCCGTTACCCTCGCCATCCGGCGCAAGCGCGGGCGCAGCGGCGCCAAGCCGTTGATCGACACTGGCACGCTGAAAACTGCCCTCAACTACCGCATCCTGCCCGCCGGCGTTTCCATCGGCACCAACCGCCAAGGGGCTCACGCCCATCAGTTCGGTACAAACCGCGCAGGGCGCGGCAGGAAAGTCACCATCCCCCCGCGCCCATTCCTGGGCATATCGGACGAAGACACCGAGGCTATCGAGCGCACCATCGTGCGGGCGATTGAAGGGGGGATCGAGTAAAAAAAGACGGTGCGACCCCGGCAGGTGCTGCAAACACCAGCCGGAGCCACCGCCCGCAGAACTTCCCTGCGTTTGGCCAAGGCACCGTGCTGTGATCACAGCGGCGCGAAGGCTACCGATGAACGCAAAACATGAAAACCGTGGAAATCCGCTGCGGACAATGCAGTAAAAAACTGGCAGAGGCCGACTACCGGCACCTGTCCATCAAGTGCCCGAGATGCGGCACATTCAACGTGCTGAAGGCCGCGAGCCCCCAACCTGAGCGCCCTGGAGCGTCACCCCGAAAGGAGACGCACCATGCCTCAAGCAGCAACGATCTTTAACAATCTGGTTCAAGTTGGTCAAGCAGCCCTTTACCGAGGCGACTGCCTTGGCATCATCCCACGCCTGCGCCGCCAGTTCGATGCCGTTGTAACCGACCCGCCATACTCCAGCGGCGGGCAATCGAAAGGCAGTCGAGCCGCTTCAACCGCCGCGAAATACCTCAACACAAAAACCAATCCCCCGTGGCCGGATTTTGCAGGCGACAGTAAAGACCAGCGCAGCTACCTGCACTGGTCTGCGCTCTGGATGTCCCTCTGTTACGAACGGCTTAACCCCGGCGGGTTGATGATTGTATTCAGCGACTGGCGGCAACTTCCCGTCACTTCTGACGCTCTTCAAGCATCAGGGTTCACATGGCGCGGAGTTGGCGTGTGGGACAAGGCGGCAAGCTCCCGCCCATACAAGGGCGGGTTCAAAGCGCAGACCGAGTTCTTTTTATGGGGCAGCAAAGGCTCGCTCGTCGGTAGCGGGTACAGCCCAGGGCTTTTCAGAGTGGAACAAAAACCGGGTGAAAAGCTGCACCAAGTCGGAAAACCTCTTTCGCTGATGGAGGCGCTTGTCTCAGCCTGCGGCGGCAGTGTCCTGGACCCCTTCATGGGTTCAGGCACAACCGGCGTTGCCGCGTTGAATCAAGGCAAAGATTTTGTCGGGATTGAGGTCTGCGACCACTACCACCAAGTAGCCGTCGACCGCCTTCGGAATCTGGCAACACCCGCCAGTTGAGACACGGGGAAAATCGTCAAACACAGGCGGTTTTCCCCGTCCGGAAATCATCTAAAATCAGCCGAAATTTCCGTCCGGAAATCAGATTCGATCTGTCCGGAAATCAAACGCGCTTTACTGGAATAAACAATCA
>WREK01000187.1 GCA_009779355.1 Betaproteobacteria bacterium
AGCCCATGCAAAGCCCGCTACCACATGAGCGAATGCAAGCATGATGCCAGTGGAGGAAACCGCCCACGCGCCGCCCATCAGGGCAATCAGCATGAACACCAGTTCGCCCGCGTACATGTTGCCGAATAGCCGCATGCCGTGGGAAATGGTCTTGGCTGCAAATTCGATGATTTGCATAAGGAGGTTTACCGGCCACAGTACTGGATGCGATCCAAATGGGGCGGTAAAGAGTTCGTGCGCCCAGCCTGCCGCACCCTTGATCTTGATGTTATAGAAGAAGCACAGCAACAACACACCGATGGACATGCCGAGTGTGGCCGAAAGGTCGGCGGTTGCCACCACACGCAAATAGGCGTGGTGATCGTTCGTTGCCGTCTGCCAGAGGAACGGCAGGGCATCGACCGGAAGCAAGTCCATTGCGTTCATCAAGAAAATCCAGATGAACACGGTAAGTGCCAGCGGTGCAACGAAACGACGCGATTCGGCGCTATGGATGATGCCTTTCGCCTGGTTGGCAACCATTTCGACGAGTATTTCGACGCAGCCCTGGAAACGTCCCGGTACGCCGGAAGTGGCCTTACGTGCGCCCAGCCACAACAGGAATACGGTAAAGAGGCCAAGACCGACCGAAAAGAACAGGGTGTCGAAGTTGACAACCGACCAGTCGACAATACTCGACTGCTTTTCGCCGATGTTGTTGAGGTGCGTGAGATGGTGAACGATGTACTCGCTCGGAGTCGGCGCATTTGCCGCATGCTGTTCGATAGTCATGTTCGAGTCTTTACCAAAAATGCAAACAGGTTTGCCTTCACCGCTAGTGCCAACCCAACCAAGAAGGCTCCCCAATGGAGATCCTTGTACAACATTACAGCCAATACGAGCATGCATGCTGTCAGAAGAAGTCTGATAAATTCCCCTGCCATGAACGCTGTAACTTTAGCATGCCCTCCGTGCCATGATGCCTTCCATAACCGCCAAGCGAAAAAAACACTTGGCAACACGTAGGCCAGCCCTCCAACCATCGCGGAAAAAAACCCGCGCATACCAAATAGTGCCCCGGCTACTGCCGCTGCCATGAATGTCGTTGTTAGTTGCAGCAGAACCGCCTTATGCATCCCCTCTCCACCGACAACCCGTTTTGTGCTCTTAATGCCGGAATATGCATATTCTGGGGGACATATTCCGGTAAGTCAATTGGTCTCGTTAAAAACCTATTAATTGTAGGGCTCGCGTCCCACTAGTTATCTATACATTATATGTCAATCTGACAAGCATGCCGGGCTGAAACGCACGGCGTCTGTCATGGTTGGTATCAGCGCAGCCGTCCAAGCAGTCCGTCGAGTTGATCCAGGCTGGCAAAACGGATCACCATTTCACCGACGCCCTTGTGGTTTGCCCGGATCTTGACCGTGGCCCCGATTGCATCGGCGATTTCCTCTTCCAGCCGCAGCAAATCCCTATCCGGAGCGGGCATGATTTTCTGTGGGTGTGGTTCAAGAACCTGTCTGGCGAGTTTTTCGGTTTCGCGCACCGAGAGTTGCCTGGCCGCCACTTGATTGGCGATACGAATCTGGTTGGCCCCGTCGAGCGGCAGCAGCGCACGTGCATGCCCCATGTCGATATCGCCTGCCATCAGCAATTCCTGCACGGGTTGCGCGAGGTTGAGCAGCCGTAGCAGGTTGGTCGCTGCCGGACGCGAGCGGCCCACCGCGTCAGCGGCCTGCTGGTGGGTCATGCCGAATTCGTCGATCAGCCGCTGGATGCCCCCGGCTTCTTCAAGCGGGTTGAGGTTCTCACGTTGGATATTCTCGATGAGCGACATTGCCAGCGCGGCATCATCGGGAATTTCCCGCACCAGGCAGGGCACGGCATCCAGTCCGGCGATTTCCGCCGCCCGCCAGCGCCGTTCGCCGGCGACGATCTCGAAAGCGTCGCCGGGCAGGGGCCGTACGAGAACAGGCTGCATGATTCCCTGCGCCTTGATCGAAGCCGCCAGTTCTTCGAGCGAGCCGGGATCCATGCGGGTGCGGGGCTGGTATTTGCCGGGGCGCAGGGTTTCCCGCGCAAGGGACTGCAATTCCCCCTTTTCGGTTTCGTCGTCGCGGTTAGCCGCCAGCAGCGCATCAAGGCCACGTCCCAGGCCCTTGGGTTTGGGTGGTGTCATATCGTCCCTGAAATCTAAATGATTTTCGCCAATATTCCCGTTACAGTGTTTTGACCCGCTCGATCAACTCGTTGGCAAACGCGAGGTAGGCTTGCGCGCCACGCGAAGACCGGTCGAACACCACGCCCGGCATGCCATGGCTGGGCGCTTCGGCCAGCCGGATGTTACGCGGCACGACGGCCCGGAACACCTTGTCGCCGAAGTGGCTTTCGAGTTGAGCCGAAACCTGTTGCTGCAACGTAATGCGGGGATCGAACATCACGCGCAGCAAACCGATGATCTTGAGGTCGTGATTGAGGTTGGCATGTACTTTCTTGATTGAATTGACCAAGTCGGAGAGCCCTTCCAGCGCGTAATACTCGCATTGCATCGGGATGATGACCCCATGTGCGGCGCACAAGCCGTTGAGCGTCAGCAGCGACAGCGACGGAGGGCAATCGATGAGCACGAAATCGTAGTCGGCGACGCACTTGTACAGGGTTTCCCGCAAGCGTTTTTCGCGCCTTTCGAGGTTGACCAGCTCGATTTCGGCCCCGGCAAGGTCGCGGTTGGCCGGCAGGACGTCATACCCGCCCGACGGGGAAACGACCCGCACCGCCTCCAGCTTGCCCAGCCCGACCAGCAGGTGATAGACCGAATGTTCGAGTTTGCGCTTATCGATCCCGCTACCCATCGTGCCGTTGCCTTGCGGATCGAGATCGACGAGCAGGGTGCGCTGCCCGGACTGATGCAGCGCAGCAGCAAGATTGACGCTGGTCGTGGTTTTGCCCACTCCGCCTTTCTGGTTGGCCACGCAAAAAATATGTGACATGGTCGTCGTTTGAAGGTTTTCCTTGATGCGGCCAAGCCGCCAATTTGCTGATGATAACTTGCCCGACAACGTGAGGGGGAATCTGTCCGATGATTACCCACGCCGAAGCACCAGCAGGCACCTTTCGGCATCAAGCCCCGGAACCGTGAGCGGGTGCGCGGCTTCGCGTTGCCACCCGGCGGGGAGGGCGGCGATTTCGGCCTGCGGCAGCATGCCTTTCATCGCGTAGAGCGCCCCCCCGTCCTTGACCCAATGCCCTGCCAGGCGCACGAAATCGGCCAGGCTGGAAAAAGCGCGCGAGATGGCACCTTCCACGCCGCCGTCGGGGAAATCCGCCGCCCGGATCGTTTCGGCCCGCCGGTTGATGATGGTGAGGTTGTCCAGCCGCAATTCGATTTTCGCCTGCCGCTGGAAACTTGCCTTTTTGCCGGCCGCCTCGACCGAATACACCGCGAGGCCGGGGCAGGCGAGTGCAAGCGGAATTCCCGGCAGCCCTGCGCCCGAGCCAATGTCCGCCAGTGTGCCCAGATGGCTGACCCAGGGCAGCACGGCGAGCGAATCGAGCAGGTGGTGGGTAACGATTTCCCTGGGGTCACGGATTGCGGTGAGGTTGTGGACGCGGTTCCATTTCAGCAGCAACTCACCGAAGGCGAGCAGGCGCGCAGGGAGTTCCGGCATGGATCCCACATGATCGGCGCCAAGCGCAACGAGACCCTCTGCCAGTTCAATGGCGTGGGCCGCAAACGCGCCGTTCACGATTGTGCCGCCGTTTCGCGGCGTTTGATCCATACCAGCAGCAGCGAGATGGCTGCCGGTGTCACGCCCTGTACCCGGCTGGCCTGATCGATGGTCTCTGGCCGCGCTACGCTGAGTTTTTGCCGGACTTCGTTCGAGAGGCCGCGCACCTGCGCGTAGTCGATGTCCTCCGGCAAACGCAAGG
>WREK01000188.1 GCA_009779355.1 Betaproteobacteria bacterium
CGGAAATTTCTTGAAAAAATCGTAGGTTGAGATGGTAACGTTGCACATCGCCGTAGCAGTCGAGTGAAGATGCTCGAATGTTACGGCTTCGCAATCAGGTAATCAAACGTATAGTTCCCTAATTTTTCTGGAGGCGCGAGCCGGAGTCGAACCGACCTACACGGATTTGCAATCCGGTGCATAACCGCTTTGCTATCGCGCCTCGACCTTGAAAAGGAGGCGCATTATAAACGTGACGGCCTGCAAAGATCAACGGTTCAGATGGCAAGGCGCGTGCCGCGCAGCTTTTCTTCGCCCGTAGCGGTATCCAGCCCGTAGAACGCAGCCAGTTGCGCGTAGACGGTGGGGAAGTCTGCACGCAGGCTCATGGGCGTCTCGAAAAAGGCTTCGGATGCGACGGCGAAGAACTCGGCGGGGCTGTCCGTGGCGTAGGGGTCGAGGATGGTTTCGATCCCGGTATCGTCCAAACGGCACAGACGTTTATAAGCGGCGGAGAAGGCTTCCGCCCACGCCTTCCGGGACATGCCGGGCGGCAGGGCAGGGCAGCCATTGGCATCACCGCCGTTGTTGGCCATGTCGAGCTTGTGGACGAATTCGTGGATGACGACGTTGACGCCGTCAGGCGAGCCGTCGTCGGACCAGGCCAGCAGCACCGGCCCATCCGCTCGGGCTTCGCCCAGGAGGATTTCTTCGTATTCGTGTACCACACCGGTTTCGTCCATGATTTGTTGCGGGACGACGAAATCGCCCGGATATACCACGATGCCTACCCAATCGCGATAGGCGGTCAGCCCACGGTAGTTGAGAATGGGCAGGCAGGCCTGCACAGCGATGGTGAGCATGATCTCGTCGTCGAGATGCAATTTACGTGCGCCATAGAACTCTTTTTCCGTTAGAAAGTCTTTGCTTAGAGTACGCAGACGGGAACGCGCTTCAATGGGTAGCCAGGAGAGAAAAGGCAGGCGCGCTTCGATGCGCGCCCACAACCCCTCAGGTAAGGGCATGCCCTGCCCGCCGGGTAAGGCCAGCCAACGTTTCAGTTTGTTGAGCATGTGTACCACCTGTAACAGTGCGGTAGGTGAGAAAGGCAGAATGATACAAACCTTATGGGATAATTAAAGGTATGGTTTCCGTCAAACATGCCGTTGACCGTGATACGGTCACCGCCCCCATTGACCTGCTTGCCGAAGGGATGACCCAGGAGGAACGGGTTGCCATCGAGCGGGCGCTCACGCTTGCCGGGGAGGTTTATGCGGATCATATGCTTGAGACCGGGGAATCGATGTGGATGCATGTGCTTGGTTGTGCGCTGATCGTTTCTTCTCTGCGGTTGGATGTGGATGCCCGTATTGCCGCACTGCTGTTTTCTGTCGAGGAGTTTGCCAAGGGCGCGCGTGACCGGGTCGAAGCCGATTTTGGGTCTCATGTCGTCAAGCTGGTAACGGGGCTGCGCAAACTCAACAACCTGCGGATACCAACCCGGACGGCTTCCGTGGCATCCGCGTCGGAAGTCCGCGCCCAAATCGAAACCCTGCGCAAGATGCTGCTGGCGATGGTCGAAGACATCCGTGTCGTGCTGCTGCTTCTGGCTTCGCGCATGCAGACCTTGCGCTATTGCACCGATATGCCGGGTGAACAGCGGCAGCGCGAAGCGCGCGAGGCAATGGACATCTACGCGCCGCTCGCCAACCGCCTGGGGGTCTGGCAGATCAAGTGGGAACTGGAAGATTTGTCCTTTCGCCTCCTTGAGCCGGATACCTACAGGCGCATTGCAAAAATGCTGGATGAACGCCGCTCCGGGCGAGAGGAATTCATCCGGAACGCTATCGAGCGCCTGCGCGCTGAACTGGCGACGGCTGGCATCCAGGCAGAGATCCAAGGCCGTCCCAAACACATCTACAGCATCTACAACAAGATGCGCTCCAAAAAAATCGATTTCTCGGAGGTCTACGATATCCGTGCCCTGCGGGTGCTGGTCGATGAGGTGCGGGATTGCTATGCGGCGCTCGGCATCGTGCATCAAATCTGGCAACCAATCCAAAACGAATACGATGATTACATTTCCCGTCCCAAGGGGAACAATTACCAGTCCCTGCATACTGCTGTGCTGGCCAATGACGGCAAGGCGCTGGAGGTGCAGGTGCGTACCCATGCCATGCACCGGCATGCCGAACTGGGGGTGGCGGCGCACTGGCGTTACAAAGAAGGCATGGGCATCAGTGGGAACGAGTACGACGACAAAATCGCGTTATTGCGCAACCTGTTGTCGTGGCGTGACGAGGTGGCATGCTCGTCGCAGTGGGCCGAACAGTCCAAGCTTGTTTCCCTCGGCGACACCATTTATGTGCTCACGCCGCAGGGCAGGGTGATGGATTTGCCGCGTGGGGCGACGCCGATTGATTTCGCTTACCGGCTGCATACCGATCTCGGCCACCGATGCCGTGGAGCCAGGGTCGATGGGCATCTCGTGCCGCTCAATACCCGCTTGGAGAGCGGGCAGACGGTGGAAATCGTCGTTGCCAAAGAGGGCGGGCCGTCGCGTGATTGGCTGGATCCGAGGCAGGCTTACGTGGAGAGCGTACAGGCCAAACGCAAGATACGCCAATATTTCGGGACGCTGGACGAAGCGGAACTGCTCACGCGCGGCCGTAATGCCGTGGTGCGCGAAATGCAGCGCGAAGGCCGGCCGCACATCAACATCGAAGCCTTGGCAATCCGTCTCGGCTTCAAGGACCCCGACGCGCTTTATCTCGCTGCCGCCCGGGGCGAGCCCGGTCAGCGCGCCTTGCAATCGGCGATGCGCGAAATGGATGCGGCCACTAAAGCGGCGGAAGCCGAAAGCGACGGCAAGCCAGAAATCGTCGTTAACCGCGCGCGCGCGGGCGACACTTCCGGCAAGGTGCTGGTCGTTGGCGTGGGCAACCTATTGACCTCGCTTTCACGTTGCTGCAAACCAGCCCCGCCGGATGCCATCAAAGGGTTCGTTACGCGGGGGCGGGGGGTGTCGATCCATCGCGTCGATTGCCGGGATTTCCGCAACCTTGCCGGACAGTACCCCGAACGGGTAATCGTCGCTGAATGGGGGGAACGGGCTTACGACAAAGAAAAGTCCACCTTCTCAGTCGACGTCCACGTTCAGGCAATGGATCGTCAGGGGCTGCTGCGCGACATCTCCGAAGTGCTGCTGCGCGAAAAGCTCAACCTGACGGCGGTCAACACCCAGAGCAGGAAAAACGTGGCGAACATGCGCTTTACCCTGGAAGTCGGCGGCATTGCGCAGTTGCAGCGGGCGCTTATGCAAATCCGGGAAGTGAAGGGCGTACTGGAAGCGCGCCGGGGGTAGGGTAGGGCGATTGCATCCCGTTATCATAGTTGGAAGCAAGCGTAACCAAGAGTGAATCGTAGGACGGATAAGGCCGAAGGCCGCCATCCGCCGGGCGTAACCCTCTGACGCGAAGCGTCACCGTTCTTTATTTCATATTGCGATGCTGCGCATCGGGCGGTACGACCGTCGGAGGGCGCCGCTTCGCGGCTTGTCCGACCTGCGCCGCCATTCGATCTGCATGCCAGGAATGGCGGTCAACCCGACGCCGAATGATGGCCAAGTTCTCTTCAGATGTGGGTGCAATATTTCGTGCAGCCGCATCAGAGCGTTATGACAAACAGGTGCAATCGCCCTGCTTCAGGCCGGGGTTCAGCCCTTCGCCCTGAAGACCGCAGGGCGATTGCACCTATTTGTCATACCATTCTGAGACGGCAATGTAAAATAATTTGGCAAGGGGCTTGTAAACAGGAGCGAAAAGTCGTCCACTCTGGTTTTTTGGACGAACAATGGCCAAGAACCTCGTGGAACACTTTTCAATCATCGAAGACCCG
>WREK01000189.1 GCA_009779355.1 Betaproteobacteria bacterium
GGAGGGAGTTACGGCGGTTCGGTTATCAGATCCGTTTGAGCACACTCAAGCGCTGCAAACTCCCTCCGTCACGCCTGCGGCGTGCCACCTCCCTCACGAGGGAGGCTTTGTCAGCAGTCTGACTGCCGCGCTTTAAGCGCGGCAGTGCACGTCACTTGTGAAGCTCGTGCGGTTGGTTCAGCAGGTCAGGCTCTGTCAGCTTGCCGGCTTGCTTGGCTTGCTCGATCCAGGCAGGAACAACCGTCTTCAGGAACTCATTCTTCTCGGCCTTGAGCGTTTCCATGTCGAGGCCAATGTACTGCTGCGCCTCAGCTTTTTTCCAGTTGGCGAGGTCAGGCAGTGTTAC
Organism: Betaproteobacteria bacterium; assembly: GCA_009779355.1. GTDB lineage: Bacteria > Pseudomonadota > Gammaproteobacteria > Burkholderiales > Rhodocyclaceae > WRNU01. Next base: position 347 of record WREK01000189.1, read on the forward strand.
CGTGGCATTGTATTTGGTGAGCAGCTTTTGCACTTCAATCTGCGCAAGCAGGCTCTTGTCGAGGGCGTGCGAGAGGATGCGCGCTGACTCTACCGGCGCATGGAAGGAGGCGCCATGACCAGCAACGCCAAAGTCCCAGCGCCAGCCGGCTTCACGGAGCAGTTGATGCACAGGCTTGATTTCGTCACTGGTGGCGCCGGCATCCATCGCTGCTTTCGTCATGATGTGCGCCTTGGCGAGTTCAATTTCGACACGGTCGCGGATTTCAAGGATTCTGTCCTGATTGTCATAGACGTAGGCCTTGAGGTTATCCTCGCTGTCGCGGTGACAGTTCTGGCAGGTTGCAGCGACGTTCTTGAGCGGGCTCATGATCTGGTGGTCGGTGTACTTGACGCCGCCTTCAGCCCTGTAGGGCATGTGGCAGTCGGCGCATGAGACACCGCGCTTGCCATGCGTACCTAACAGGAAGACTTCAAAGTCCGGATGTTGCGCCTTGAGCATTGGCGCCCCACTCAACTTATGCTTCCAGTCGAAGTATGGTTGGTTCGGCACTGGGCCATCTTTGCCGGGAACGGTGAAAATAGTCTGGTCGTAGTACTTTTCCATGTCTTCCACAGTGATGCCCTTATCCCACGGGAAGGTCAGGTACTTGTTGTCGCCTTCGCCGAAATAGTACTCGACGTGGCACTGGGCGCAGACGAGGGAACGCATGTCGTTCGGGCTGGCATTCCTGACGACATCGTTGCCAATCCTCTCAAGAAACGCTGTGACATTCGGGATTGGTGTGCCTGCGGCAGGTTTCTCAGGCATCCGTTTGAAAGCTTCGACAAGCGCCGGACGGGAGAGGGAGAGGTTCATCGTGCTGGGGTCGTGGCATTCTGCGCAACCCAGGGGGTTTACGATTTCCGATCCCAACTCGCTCCACTTGGCACTGTAGTACTTGAGGTTGCCAATTTCCTGCATCATGCGGGGCACATCCGGACTCTTGCAAGTCCAGCAGGTTCCGGGCTGCAGGTCTTTGTTTTCACCTACGCCGGGTGCGCCCGTACGCAACGACCTGCGCATGTCGTAGAGCGTGTACCAGTGGCCACGCGGGGCGGAGTAATCACGGGAGAACGCATATCCGGCCCAGAGCACGACCATGTTCGGACGGGATTCAAGCACATCTTCCGGCGCGTTGCCAAGATGCTTGCTTCTGAAGTCGGTTTCACGGGTTTTTTTCCAGGTGTCGTATTCCCGTGGGAAGTTGACTCCCCAATCGTTGTTGCGCCCGTTGATGGCAGGGGTGGCTTTGGCGATCTTCACTTTCTTCTTGTCGTGGTCTTTCCATGGTTCCGCGGGATCATCAATGAAAGTGGCCTTGGTGCTTTCGATTGGTTTCTTTATGTTGAGGACGGAAGCGTTTTGCGCGCGTGTTGCCGTGATGCCAGCTCCAAGGAGCCCAAGCATGAAAACGACGGCCATTACAACGAGAAGGATAAGCCAGCCGATGGACGGACTACGCTTGATGGTCTCGGCAAGATTGCTCATGATGTCATACTCCCATTGAGTCAAAGAGTTTTACCGCGTTAATTTCACTGCAGTATGTTTTTGAGCCAGTCTGGCACAGGCGCAGCGGGCTGGAGGGGCACGGAGGCGTTCGGCGCTGAAGCCAACCCACTGTTCTTGGTATGCGGCACATGCCTGTGGCAGTCCCAGCAAGCCTTTTGATGACCATGTCGAATATTTTCGGTTGTTGCCTTGCCCACGCTCGCGAATTCCGTGGTGAGCCTGGTGTGGCAGCGAACACAGTTTTGTTGGATGACTTCTACAGCAGCCGGAAGGGGCCGCGGAGCGGCCGGCTGCTTATTCCTGAGAAGCACGGACGCGTGGTGGAGCCCGTCCTTCGCGTCAAATATCAATTCGGCCAGCTTGCTGTCTTGTGGGGAGTGGCAGTCCTTGCACGTGGTCCACTTTGAGTGCGCGTCCCTTTCCCATGACTTGTAGGAAACGGACATGATGTGGCAGTTGACGCAGGTGGAGGGTTCGTTCCCGAGGTACGACAGGATTCGTGATGCGTATATGGTGTAAATGCCAAGCCCCGCTGCGACTCCGCTAAGTAGAAACAGCGGGACTATGAGCTTGTTGGGTAAGGCATTGAGGATACCTTTGAAGAAACCATAAGACGACTGTTCAGACATGTGTATCTCCCTTCATGGCTGGCACATTATCTTGGCTAGGAGCCGCAAGGAAAAAACGCCGAATCTCAGGAACAAAACTGATGTTCTGTTGTCTCACCACCGTCGGCGAAGCCTGTCTAGCATGGTGGATGAGCCTATCCCCTTGTTTGCAAATGCGCAAGCCGTCACGCTAAATTTCAAAAAATTTTTCTATCTCTAAAAAATGCTGCCACGCGGAGGGGTCTAAAAGCTGCGCTTGCGCGGTTTCATCCGCGTCGAGGCCGTTACGTCCACCTGGCGCCACGAGCAGGGCGTCGGCGCGCATCATGGAGAGGATGTCGCCACTGCTCTGCGATGCGTCAGGCGTTGCTACGTAGTTCCCCGATGTGTCGCGGGAAAGGGTTGCGCGAATGAATTCGACGCGGCCCTGCCTGGATTTGACCGCCTGGGCCAGGCGGACGGGAATCGTGCGGCGGAATAGCCGCCGGCGCCCCATGAGCCGGCGTAGCGCGGGTGAGACGAATTGTTCGAAGCAGACCATACTGGAAACGGGGTTGCCGGGCAGGCAGAACACGAGGGCGCTGCCCGAAGTGCCAAACGCGATGGGATGGCCGGGACGCATTTCGACGCGCCAGAAGTGTATGGCGACGCCAAGGGCGGTGAGCGTGGGGCGCACATGGTCGTGTGCACCGACGGATGTCCCGCCGGAAATGAGCAATACGTCGTATTCGAGTCCGCGCTTGAGGAAACCGGCCAGTTCGTCCGGTTTGTCGCGGGCGATGCCGAGAAGGGCGGGTTCGATGCCAAGGGCCTGCACCTGCGCCATGAGCGCATAGCTGTTGGAGTCGGGGATTTTGGAGAGGTCGAGTGGTTCGTCCAGGGCTTCGAGTTCGTCGCCGTTCGACAGGATGGCGACGCGCGGTTTGCGGGTCACTTTTATTTTGGCCTGTTTGACCGTAGCCAACACGCCAACCGTGGCGGGGGTGATCTCTTCCCCGACAGGCAGGACGATATCGCCCAGGCGCATGTTCTCGCCGCGTAACCGAATGTCCGTCGCCGGTTTGACGGGGATGGGGAATTCGACTTTGTCGTTTTCCAGCGCACGGGTGTCTTCCACGCGGACGATGGTATCCGCGCCGGGGGGCAGCGGCGCTCCCGTCATGATCCTGGCGCACTGGCCGGGCTGGAGGGTGAGACGGGGGGTGTCGCCCGCTTTGATGTCCTCGACGATCTGTAGTGTCCGGGGGGCTTCAGCGAGGTCGGCGGCGCGCACGGCGTAGCCGTCCATTGCGGAAACGTCGTAAGGCGGCAGGTCGCGGTTGGCGCGGACTTCTTCGGCAAGCGTCCGGCCAAGCGCCTGGGCA
>WREK01000190.1 GCA_009779355.1 Betaproteobacteria bacterium
GTGGTTCGTGGCGAACGGATAGCCCGAACGGTTGTGAGGTCTGCGAGACCGTATCGAACACAAGGAAGGGCACTGAAGTCATGAACCCGGAAATTTTCATTGGCATCGACGTATCCAAAGCCTCCCCTGCTCCGCAAGGGAGGGAGAAAACCGGCGCGCGCTGAGGGGGTTGATGCGTTTCAGGGTTTTGCGATCCGGGGTTTGCTCCCTCCCTTTCGCCGCAGGCGAAGGGGAGGGTCGGGGAGGGGTATCGTAAATTCACTTTATATGCGGGTTTGTCAGGTGCACCCACGCGACCGCCCTGCTCCGCCTTACACAAACCCCAAGGTCGCCAAGGCTTGCAAGACTTCTTCCACTTTGGCGCGCGGCGCGCGGGTGAAGCGTTTGGCGATGGATTCCGGGGTGACGATGGTTCCGGCGGCGCGTAGCGCCTCCATCTGGTTGCGCACGGATTGCATTTGTTCGAGCAGATCGGCGGGCCACGGGGATTTTTGCGGAGGCGCGCCGCCTTTGCGCGGCGCCTCATCGCCAAGGGCAAGGGCCGTTTGTACGGTTTTGCGTTCTTCTTTTGATTTGGTCTGGTATTCCGGGCGCAGCCAGCGGATGGCGCCGGCTTGTTCTTCCTTGACGCGCCCGGTGTTGAGGGCGACGAGGCGGGAGAGGATTTCTTCGTCGGCGAGATCGGCGGGCCAGCCATAGGCATCCGTCACGGCGGCGTCGAGTTCGTCGTGCAGGTTTTGCAGGATGGCGACGAGGCCGTTTTCGTGGATGATTTTTTCCTTATCCGTCAGCGGACGGCCCTGGCGCAGGGCTTCGAGGACGTTGTACAGGCCGGTCATGGTCAGGTCGGGGTGTTGCGCCTGACGTTTTTTGCGGTGGTCGTCGAGTTTTTCGCCGAGGTCGCGGATGCGGGTTTGTTGGTCGGGGGAGGTAACGGGGAAGGGGAAGGGAGTGAAACAGACGGAAGGGTTATAGCGGGGATCGTTTCCAATTCCCATGCGGCCACCAGCGGCCAGCGCCCAACAGACATGAATGCGGCTGGACAGGACGCCCAAGTGAAAAGCATCGGATGAAGCGATGGCGATAAGGCCATCTTCGGGGATGGTTTCCACCGGCAAAAAGAAGAAATAACGATGCTTTGCCACATAAACAGTGGCGATGTAGCGGGACAAACCGGCCAAGGCAGAGCGTAATTCCGTATTTTTTCTGCCAAATAACCACCAATTTTCCCTTCGGTATTTTTCGTTGTTTTGATCTCGCTCCGGTTTCACCCGCGTATAAACCCACTGATAAACCTCTGGGTATGTGTCCCGTACTTCTTCCGCTGACAGCCCGAACAGGTCAATGGCCATCACGCCGCGCGGTTTGTCCGCAATGTCCCGTCCGCCGCGAAATGGGCGGATGTGTTTTTCCAGTCCGCCAATGCGCCCCAAACCCAACAAGCCTGCCTCAGCCGGGGTCACGACAAAGCCCCGTCCGTGCAGTTTCATGCCTTGGCCGCTCAACGCTTCATTTGCCTTGAGCGGGACGGCCTGCGTGATATTTGCCCCTTGCCGTAAATCCGCGTGAATGACGCCGGTTTTCTCGTCCAGAGTAACCGCGATTTCCCGCCCGTCCGTTTCGCGCTCTTCCACGACGGATGCCAACACGCCCTCGCCCGTGCCTTTTTCGCCGATGGTCATGGCAATGCGCACCGCCGCGCCGTCGGCGGCGTCTACCCACGGATGATCGGGTATGGCAAAGGCCAGATGGAGCGGGTTTTTATCTTCCAGATGCAGCCCAAGCACGCGGCGGTTAAAGACCTGATTGATGCTGTTGGTGGTGATGAAGCCGAAGCGCCGCGCCCTGCCGGCGCGCACCTGTTCCGCCGCCTTGTGCCACCAGTACATGACGAAATCGCAGGATTCAGGCAGCTTGGCGTAGGTTTTGGTCAGGGCGTCGAAATAGCCGTCGCCAAAGGTTTTTCTTTTGAGCGCGCCGCCTACGAATGGCGGATTCCCGACAATGAAATCCGCCGCCGGCCATTCCGCCACCGTCACGCCATCCATCACCGCGTCCCGGCACTGGATGTTGTCAAATCTGCGGATGACCGGCTCCGGCGGGTTGACGTTGCCGTGGGTGCGGTAATGCCATTGCAAATAGCCGATCCACAGCACCATTTCGGCGATGTGGGCGGCGCGGGGGTTGATTTCGAGGCCGAGGAACTGGTGCGGGTCGACCTGCAACAGGGCGTGCTGTTTTTCGCCGTAGCTTTCGAGGCTTTGCAGTATTTCGCCTTCCAGGCGCTTGAGGTGTTCGAGGGTGACGTACAGGAAGTTGCCGGAGCCGCAGGCGGGGTCGAGCACCTTGATATTGAGCAGGCGCTTGTGAAAGCCGTCGACGGTCTTGCGGGCTTCGTTTTCCTTGCCTTCGTTGTAAAGAAGGCTGGCAGCGGCCTGCACGGCGTCCCATTCCTGGCGCAGGGGTTGCATCACGGTGGGGATGACGAGGCGTTCGACATAGGCGCGCGGGGTGTAGTGGGCGCCGAGTTTGTGCCTTTCCTTGGGGTTCAGGGCGCGTTCGAGCAGGGTGCCGAAGATGGCGGGTTCGACTTCCCGCCAGTCGGCTTTCGAGGCTTCGAGCAGGATGCCGATATGCTCGCGTTCAAGCGGCAGGACTTCGGGATCGGCGAAGAGCTTGCCGTTGAAGCGCAGGAGCTTGCGTTCAAGGGAGAGGGAAACGCCGCCCGTATTCATGGCCGTCCATAAATCCCGGAGCAGGTGTTCGTAGATTTCCGGCTTCAGGATGGCTTTGTTGAGGATGTCGGTGAAGCTGCCCGCTGGTATCAGGCCCACATCCTCGGCGAACATGGAGAAGATGCAGCGCATGAGGAATTGCGCGGTTTTTTCCGGGTGATGACCATCGGCTTCGAGCAGCCGGGCGAGGGTTGCCAGATGGTCGGCGATTTTTTCGGTGACGCGAGCGGCGCGGCGCGACGGGTCGAGGGAAAGCGGATCTTCCCAGATGGCCCGGAACAGCGCCCGGACTTCCGGCTTCGCCAGATCGTCGAGCATGACGCGGCAGTTGCGGGCATCGGGGAAGTGCAGGTAGACGCCGCCGGTGCACGTGAATTCCGTGTAGAGATCGAAGCAATGCCCGACATCGCAGACGATCAGGAATGGCGGGCGCCCTTCGCTGGCGGGCAGGCAGCGGATATAGTGCTCGGCCTGCCGCCGGGCGCGCTGCATGGCGTCTTCCCACTGGCGGGAGCCGCGTTTGACGGCGGTGGAAACGGTCAGGCCGGGCAGTTGGAATTGCGTGGCGGCGGCTTTGTCCTGCCCCTGCTTGGATTCGAGAACGAAACAGCCCTTGCGGTAGAGGTCGAGGCGCTTGAGTTCTTTCGTGCCGTCACCGCGCGGCAGGGAAACCTTGCGCTCGTAGGAATAGGTGTTTTCTTCGTTGATGGGGCGGGCGGGTTCCGGTCGGGGCAATTCCAGAACGTCGCACAGCTCGGCGAGAAAAAGCTGCGAATTGGCCTGCTCGGAACCGCCGGAAGCTTTCCAGCGGGCGATGAAGTCGGCAACGGCGGTCATGAGGCTGGGGGGCGATTCATCAGGGTTGTTTCAAATATGAAAGATGAACGTCGCGCCGAAGAAACACCCCTCCCCGGCCCTCCCCTCCGCCTACGGCGCAAGGGAGGGAGAAAAACCACGGCGCGCGCGGGCCGCCGCTTTTGCCCCCTCCCTTGCGGGCGAAGCCCGGAGGGGAGGGTTGGGGAGGGGTAATTCATTTCGGAACCGCCGAAAGCTTTCCAGCGGGCGATGAAGTCGGCAATGGCGGTCATGAGGCTGGGGGGCGATTCATCAGGGTTGTTTCAAACATGAA
>WREK01000191.1 GCA_009779355.1 Betaproteobacteria bacterium
GAGTCCACAAGACAGGTCAAAATCAGTCCGAAAAGCAGCTTTACAAGGTAGTTTTCGGCCATTTTTGGCCTTGTAGACATAGGTTTCTCCAGTGCTTCAGACTTTTTGAGCATCCTGTTAAGGTTTCCCTCTTCGCGGCTCGACCATGTTCCTGTCCATTTTGTATCGTTGTAATACCAACTCTGGAGCTTATGGTATGTTTTTTCGGTTTCTGAGGGCATATTCCTCAAATTGGTCAGCATATTGACCCCATTCAACAATACAAATGAGATTACTCCACCTACAAGAAGCCAGAATGTCCGCGTCTTGAGCAACAAATTCCACAGCTTCATAGGTTTTTCCTGAATGTTTTTGCTGGTGGTCTCATATTGGCAACCCCGCAGCGATCATCTTTTCCCGGAGTTCGCTCGCACGGGCGGGATCGAGGGTATTGTTGAACAGCGCACGAACCTCCGCAGGCTTCGCTTCAAATTGTTCGACAATTTGTTGTATGTGATAGCCGTGGCGCGTAAGGGTTGGCTCCAGATCATCAATGTGCCGCGACAGAACGGAGCCGACAATGTCCACAGAGACAGGCCGTTCGCCGGTTTGGTATCCCGCCTCAAGCGCCAAGGCTAAGTGGAGTTGAATTTGCAGTGGAGTACGCAGCTTGGTTGCCAGCAGGTCTATTGCATCCTCGTCCAGAATCGAATCAGCAACAGCTTGCCCTCCCGAACAGGTTTGCAACAACTATTGAATGTACTCGCGCTGGCTTCCAGCAATACCGTCCCACGTAAAAACATCTGTGCGGTAGCCGATTTCTTCCATCGTCGGGCGGCGAAGGTCGTTTTTGAGTTTTGGGTGTCCAGCAAGGACTATCGACAACCGGTTGCCCCCATCCTCTACAAGTTCCATCAACCGTTTCAACTCGGTCAAAGTGTGGCCGTGCAGGTCATGCGCCTCATCAACGAAGAGAACGACAGTGCGTTTGTTCTTCCGCACCAGTTCGCGCAAGTCGCGTTCTCGCTTCTCCCCTTGCTTTGGGATGCTCAATTTTTTGTCGTTCGACAGATCGTAGAAGAGCGCGGCAATGAATGTGCTGAGCTTGATGCTGTGCTTTTCGATAGCCAAGGATTTTGAAACCGTCACTTTTTTCTCGGCTTCGAGCATCTCTTGCAGCCGACGGATCAAAACCGTCTTTCATGCCGCTGACGGCAATCAGTTTGCCCTCGTGGATCGCGCCGCAAATGTCTTTGATGAGTCCCTTGTGGTGGTCGGTTTCGTAGTAACCCGCCTGATTGAATGGTTTGGTCAATCCAAAATACTGCATGACTTCATCCCGCATTTTTCTCCTCCCTTTTTTCTCGGAAATGGGCGCGGACACGCGCCAGGACGACACGGCATATCAGTGTTTCAGCAAGCACACCATCAATGAAAGCCCTATCTTCAGTCGTTAATTTTGCGAGCGGCATGGCAAGGTCGTCTGCAATGGCGAGTTTGGCGGCTATCACTGTTGGGTAACGGTGCTCGAACACTTCAGCATCGAAAGGTTGCCGGGGTATTGTGGTTGCTGCTGTTGACAGTGACAACCGTACATCGCTTCCATCTACGGCACTGATCGGCAAATCAAGCTGGTCTGCCAGTTTGCGGATGCGATCCGCCCGCACATCAGACTTGCTGCGTTTGAAAGCCCGGTAGCGGTGCAAGGGAATTGGGCCTGAAATTGGAAGGTATGGGCCGGTGCGTTCCCCAGCATGCTCGACGTAGAGTTCGTCATCGAAAAGCCCCCATTGCAACACCACTTCATCCCCGGCCATATCAGGCTCAACTTCGTAGGTTGTCCCCTCGATGCTGATACGGGCATCAATGCCAACCTTGCGACGTTCCGGCTCCCTGGCAAACCGGCAGTATTGTTCCCAGGTGCACATCTCGCGCAGGCCGTCCGCTGGCAGGTTTTTCAGCCAGTCATCGAGGCGGGAATGCGGCTCCGAACGGTGGCGCTGCCCGTTGTATCTCACCAGATATCGCGACAGCCATTCATTGGCTTCCTTTTCGGTTTCCGGCTTGTGAAAATGGTAAAGGGTTTCGTGGGCTTCCTTCACTGTTCGGAAAGGCCGCTCGACCTTTCCCTTGGATCGAGCCGTAACGCGCCTTCCGTCTTTGCCTGCGGGGATGTGCGTTTGCCAAGCAATATCCAACGCCTGCATGACATTCTGAAAGACGCGGCTCTTGGCTACCGGCCCATTATCCAGATAGATCATTTTGGGACGCCCCTGGAATGGGTTTTCCATGTCTGCTTTCGGAGCCATCGCGTTGAAGAGGAAGCGTAGCGCCGACTCGGCATCTTCGCCGTAAATGCAGCGGTATTCGACGAAGGCCGTGCCGCTACGGTCATCGACCACGCTGAATAACGCCAGGGTAGGTTGCCCCTTGGCCGGGTCAACCCGCTCTGGCTTGTCGATGTGTTTCAAGTCAGAGGGCGAAATATCAAACTGCCAACAGTCATTACTGTGTTCGGCTTGGAAACGGACAGCTATTGGTTGCTGGTGCAAGCGTGGCTGGTCTAAGCGAAGCTGCTGCAGGTAGGCATCAACCGTGGATTTACGCAATAGTCCTTGTCGTGCCCTTACTAAACCCTGCACGGTTTCCACGCCGTGTTGTTCCAATAGCTCAATAGCTCGGCGGGTGGACAGGTGTCGGCCATTCTTGTTGGTTGTGCGTAGCTTGAGAACAGCGATTAACTCGCAGTATTTTTCCAGTTCGGGCTTCGCTAGTATTCTCGGCTTGCCACAATCAGCACGATGCGCCAGCCTTGGTTTTTCAAACTGTTTGATTGACCTATAAACAGTAGGGTACCTCGAAAAACATCGGGTTTGGACAAAAGAGCAAAAATTTTTCCAATGAAATCAAAGGGAAATTTTTCTGACTCCATGAAACAAGGGAGTTTTTCGAGGTGCCCAGTAGCAAGCGAAATGCCGTACAGATCGCCGAACGAAGCAACCTGGCGGGTACGCTCGCTGCTTCTCGGCGGAAGCTGGTCAAGCTGTTGCCGAAGTCGTTGCAGGGAATCAGGCGGGATTGCCTTACGCTTGTTTGTGGGCATCGCGCTCGGCCTCGGTCAGAGAGTTATTAAACCGGCAATCAAATAGACGATGAATATTTGATGTAATTCGTTGATTTTTAATGGATTAAATGTGAAAACAAAGGTTGCCGGGTTAATATTCATCACGCTGCTGTTCTCCTTGGCGAGAAACTGGCCAGCCTATTCGCGCCAGCGTTTGAATCAAGGTGGTGCGTTTGACTTCAAAATTACGGCACACGGCAGCCTTCGACATGCCGTTGTTATTAACCCGGCAATCAAATACATGAGTATGATATAATGGCGGGATGGAAAAGATTGATGCCCGGAAGTTGCCGCGAGATGCCCAAGACGAAATGCGACGGCAGGCGATGCGGATGCGAGAAGAGTTGGGATTGTCGTGGAAGGCCATAGCCCGTGTGGTGGGCGTGAGTGTCGGCACGGTCATGGTCTGGGTCAAGCGCTACATCCTGGAAGGCGAATCGGGTTTGAAGTCGAAGGCACGGGGACGGCGCTATCTTTCGGGACGTACCTTGACGCTGGAGCAGGAATGGCAATTGCGTTCGATCATCGTGGGCGAGAACCCGAAGCAATTGAGTTTGCCGTTTGCACTGTGGAACCGCCAAGCGGTGATGCAACTGATCAAGGTTTTGTTTGATATCGAAATGCCGATACGCACGGTAGGGGAATATCTCCTGCGCTGGGGCTACACGCCACAGCGTCCGATCAAGCGGGCGCTGGAACAGGAC
>WREK01000192.1 GCA_009779355.1 Betaproteobacteria bacterium
ATGCCAGAGTCCACAAGACAGGTCAAAATCAGTCCGAAAAGCAGCTTTACAAGGTAGTTTTCGGCCATTTTTGGCCTTGTAGACATAGGTTTCTTCAGTGCGTCAGACTTTTTGAGCATCCTGCTAAGGCCACGCTGATTTAATCCATCCGGGCAACGTAGGTGCGGGTTTCAAACACGTCCATGTCCGTTCGTCGGCTTGCAGACCATGTGTCAGACTATGTTTTGGGCGGGTTTGAAACCCGCACCTACGTTGCCAGAACGCTCAGGAATTGTTCAGCGTTTCCCTAAGACCTGCTCAACAGCAATTCGCCTCACATCGGGCAGCACCAGTTTGCTCATCGATACGGCCCAGTGCGAGGAATTCCATCAATGCCTTCTGCGCGTGCAGACGATTTTCGGCTTCTTCCCAGACGAGCGACTGTGGGCCGTCGATCACTTCCGGAGTGACTTCTTCTCCCCGGTGCGCGGGCAGGCAGTGCATGAATACGGCATCAGATGCGGCTACAGTCATTAAATTGGAATCAACGCACCATCCGGCAAAAGCCTGACGGCGCGCTTCGTTTTCGGCTTCAAACCCCATCGACGTCCACACGTCGGTCGTGACCAGATGCGCACCCCGACAAGCATCTTTCGGGTCGTCGAACAGTTGGAAATGATCCGTCCCGGAAAGGCCGATTTTTTCCAACTGGACGCCATAACCCGGCGGCGATGAGATATGGACGCAGAAATCCAGCACTTCGGCGGCCTGAAGCCAGGTGTTGCACATGTTGTTGGCGTCGCCAACCCAGACGACGGTTTTGCCTGCAATGGGGCCGCGATGCTCGATAAAAGTAAAAATATCGGCAAGCACCTGGCAGGGATGATAGTCGTTGGTCAGCCCGTTGATGACCGGCACGCGGGAAGCGGCCGCCAGTTGCTCGACCGTGGCCTGCTCGAAAGTACGGATCATGACGAGGTCACACATGCCGGAGAGCACTTGCGCCGTATCGTAGATCGGTTCGCCGCGCCCGAGTTGCGAATCACGCGTATTGAGGTAAATCGCCGAGCCGCCAAGCTGCTGCATCCCGGCCTCAAACGAGAGGCGCGTGCGTGTGCTGGCTTTCTCGAAAATCATTACCAACGTGCGGTCGAACAGTGGGTGATAGGTTTCGTAACGCTTGAACCTGTCCTTGATCCAGTGCGCGCGCCGGAACAGGTATGCGTATTCTTCGGTACTGAAATCCTTGAATTGCAGGTAATGTCTGAGTGGTGTCGTCATTTTCAGCCCTCTCCCTGGGCGTCACCCGTTATTGCGACAAAAATTCACTAATCAGCGGCGCAAGCCCTTCAATGAGGGCTTTTACATCGCTATCGCTAAAAATGAGCGCGGGTAGCAGGCGAATCACGTTGATCGCCGACGGGCATTGACTGATGAGCAATCCGGCGTCAAGCGAGCGCGCAAGCAATTCTCCGCACGGGCGGTCGAGTTCGATGCCGATCATCAACCCGCGCCCACGGATATCCGTCACGCCTGCCACGCCTTCAAGCGCCTTTTTAAATCCGGCGCGGATGGCACCCCCAATGCGCACCGCGTTGTCCATCAGCCCCTCTTCGGCGATGACATCGAGCGTAGTAAGTGCCGCCGCGCAGGCCAGTGGGTTGCCGCCAAACGTAGAGCCGTGATTGCCGGGCTGGAAAAGGCCGGCAGCCAATCCCGAAGTCAGGCAAGCCCCGATAGGAACCCCCGAAGCGAGCCCCTTGGCAAGCGTCATGATGTCGGGTTTCACGCCCGCATTCTGCCAGGCAAACCAGTTACCGGTGCGGCCCGTGCCGCATTGCACTTCGTCAACCACCAGGAGCCAGCCGCGCTCATCACACAGGGTACGCAAGCCACGCAAGTATTCATCGCTCACGACATTGACTCCGCCCTCGCCCTGGAGGACTTCCAGCATCACCGCCACCACATCGCGGCTACGCGAGGCGATCTGGTGCACCGCTTCCATATCCCTGTAAGGAACCCGGACGAATCCCGGAACCAGCGGTTCGAAACCGGCCTGCGCCTTGCGGTTGGCGGAGGCCGAGAGCGTTGCCAGCGAACGCCCATGGAAAGCGTGTTCCATGACGATAATCGATGGCAGTTCGACGCCTTTTTTCTTGTGTCCGTAGTAGCGTGCGAGCTTGATCGCGGTCTCATTGGCCTCCAGCCCGGAATTGCAGAAAAACACCTCGTCCATCCCGGAGATGCCCGCAAGCCGCACGGCCAGTTCTTCCTGCAAAGGGATACGGTAGAGGTTGGAGGTGTGCAGCAACCTGCCCGCCTGCCAGGAAATTGCTTCCACCAAGCGCGGATGGTTGTGGCCAAGCGTAGAGACTGCGATGCCGGCAAGCGCATCCAGATACCGTTTACCCGCTTCATCGAAAAGCCATGTACCCTGGCCGTGCGTAAACGCGACCGGCAGGCGAGCATAAGTATTCATGACATGAGAGAACGGCATATAAACCCCGACAGGATGGAGCAAAAAACGCACACGGCGGCAAAGCGCCGCCGTGCAATGATGATCTTCATATTCTACGCAGAATATTGTTCTATGTACAGGCTGCCAGTTGACATTCATCCCTGAATGGTTCTGTTAGAATATGGGGATACGAATCGCCAGCCACCAAAGGAAACAATCAACGGCTTGTCGCGCATTTCATAAACCACGCCAACCTACACGGTCATAACACAAAATGGGTAAAGACATCAAAAAACTCGTCATCATTGGCGAGACCAAAGACGGGAAGGTCTTCCGGCCGAGTGACTGGGCGGAACGCCTGTGCAGCCTCACATCAGCTGTCGGAAACAACAAAAAGCTCAAATATTCCCAACTCGTGCACCCTGGCCACACCCCCGCAGGGGTAAAAACCGTCACCGTCAATCCCCGCCTGCACCAACTCGACCCCCTCGCCTGGAAATTTGTAATCGACTTTGCTAAAGAGCACGGCCTGCAGTTTGAAGCCATTCCTGCTCCCCCTGGCTATACCGCCCTCACTGAAACCTTCCGCGCGCGCCATTCTGTCCGGCGGTTCCTGCCAACACCTGTTTCCCGCGACGTCGTCACTGAACTGCTGGAATTGGCCTCGCGCTCCCCATCGGGAATCAACGCACAGCCGTGGAAAGTGTACGCCTTGACCGGAAATGCGCGCGAAGCCCTGTCTGCTGCCCTGCTGGAACGCTTTGCCCAGGACGCAACCGAAGACCGGGAATACGACTATTACCCTGATAAATGGGTGGAACCGTGGCTCTCACGGCGGCGTAAGCTCGGTTTCGACCTTTACGGGCTTGTCGGGATCCCCAAGGGCAACAAATCGCGCGTGAAAGAACAGGCTGGGCGCAACTACTTGTTTTTCGACGCGCCGGTCGGCTTGATCTTCACATTTGACCGCCATCTCGCACAAGGCATGCTGCTCGACTACGGCATTTTCATCGGGCATCTTATCATCGCCGCGCAGGCGCGCGGGCTGGCGAGTTGCATGCAGACAGCGTTTGCCGACTACCCGCAGACCGTCCGCCGCCACCTCGGCATCAGCACGCATGAAATGATCGTGGGCGGACTTGCCCTTGGTTACCGTGACCCGGAAGCCCCGGAAAACCAGATCATCACGGAACGGGAACCGGTCGAGGCGTTTACAACGTTCAAGGGGTTTTAACAGTTTGCACAAAATCTAGCTGAATCTATGCTAACATATTCAAAATGGATAGATTAGTTGGCATAGGCGAAGCTGCGAAAGTCCTGGGCGTGTCGATTACGACGTTGCGCCG
>WREK01000193.1 GCA_009779355.1 Betaproteobacteria bacterium
GATCCGCCAAAGAGTAATACCCCGTGTGGTCACCAAAAGGGCCCTCGGTCCGCAATTCCTCCGGATCGACGTATCCTTCGAGAATAATCTCGGCGTGGGCGGGAACCTCGATGTCGGAAGTGACGCACCGGACCATCTCCACCGGCTCTTCGCGCAAAAACCCCGCAAACATCATTTCATCGACATCCTCGGGAAGAGGCGCGGAGGCCGCGTAAATCGTCGCGGGGTCCCCTCCAAGCGCAACCGCGACAGGCATCCGTTCCCGTTTCTTACGGAAACCACGGAAATGCTGCGCGCCTCCTTTGTGGACATGCCAGTGCATGCCGGTGGTCCTCTCATCGTATACATGCATCCGCCACATCCCCACATTGCGCCGCCCCGTCTCCGGGTCATTCGTGAATACCAACGGCAGCGTGATGAACTGCCCCCCGTCACCCGGCCAAGTTTTGACCACGGGCAGGAAAGACAGCGACGGTTGTTCGCGCTCCACCACTTCCTGACACGGTGCGGAGGTAATGGTCTTCGGGATGAAACTCGCCAGCCGCGCCAGCCGGGGAAGCATCTTGAGCTTGTCGAGGAAATTGGTAGGGATCTCCGGCTCCAGAATCTCGCGGACGCGTGCGCCGATGTCGTCGAACCGCTCGACGCCAAGCGCAAAGCACATCCGCTCTTCCGTGCCGAAAAGGTTCATGGCAAGCGGAACGGAAGAACCTTTCACGTTCGTAAACAGCAACGCCGCTCCCCCGGATTTAACAGCCCGGTCGGCAATTTCCGCCACTTCAAGCTCCGACGAAACCGGAACAGTGATTTTTTTGAGATCGCCCCGAGCTTCGAGGGCTGAAAGAAATGCCGGAAGGTCGCGAAACGCCATGGGGATTCCTCACAATAGGGCGTGGTGAACGATCATACCACACGAAAACCCCGGCGCATCGAATCCTGAAAGCGGCGTCGGCAAGGATTCCTTTCAAGTTATAGCTTCGCTGCGAAACAGGCGTACCCGAATGGAGAGGCGCTAGCGCGAAAAGAAGCCCCCAGATGAGAGGCTATTGATGGAAAGGCGCAAAACGTGAAAGAAACCGTCGGCTTCCGCAGCGGCGGCGGACCAATACAGAAGATGGGCCTGATTGAACGATTTGCAGGATAAAAATGATGCGCTTGTTGTCTACGACCGGGCTGCCTAAACAGGATGAGCGTAGGCGTATCGCCGAAAAGGTAATCATTTCCCCGCACGAATAATCACCCGCGTTGCTCCCCATCCCCCTGCTTCCGGCGGGGCGTCGGAGAAAAACTCGACCAGGTGGTGGCGCGCAAGAAGAGAGCGCACGGCCGCCCGTTGCGTTCCCGTTCCCTTCCCGTGGATGAGGCGCACCTCCTTGTAACCCTTCGCGGCGGCCTCTTCCAGGTATTCCTCGACAACCGACAGGACATCGCGCGGAGAAAAGGTGTGGAGATCGATGCTGTCTTCCACCGGAATGTGGTGCGGCGCGTCTGCGCCTGGCGGATTTTCTTTTTCCATACGCCTCAATATGGTGAACCGGCAATTGTTGTTTTACGCAGCGCCAAGAAAAGCTTTGGACCGGGTAACAGTGATGCGGCGGGCAAGGCCCGCAAATGCCTCATATTTTATATTTAAAACAAAAGCCGCGTGTGGCAGCCGCCTTCTCATTACCCAATACATATTTTGCAATGAACTCTTTGGCCACTATTTTGGCAAGTTCGTAAAACATTTTCATCAGCGACTTCGCCAAGGCTATAGCGGCGACTCTTTTTATATTATGTATCTCATCCGCACGAACAACTAACGGTTTAAGCTGTCGTCACAGAATCCACGGCCATCGTGGATCAAATCCGCGGCACAGCAACCGCCTATGAAGAACAGAAACAGCCACAAGCGCACAAATCATGCGTTCCATTGAGAAAATCAACGCCGACGCATCTGATACAGCCAAGGCCATGAAGACCTCGGCAAACATCAAGTATGACCTTGCCGATTCAAACACGCAAACTACAGAAATTACTCAGAAATTGCGTAAAAACTGATACGCCTTGGACTTTAAAACAGCCGTAAATTGCTATAAAAAAAGGGAGGCAACGCAATGCCTCTTCCTCAATTTTTTTGTCTTTTTTGCCCATCACATGAAGTTACGCAAAACCACCTGGCAGCATCCCGATAACTTTGTAATACCTGAGCGATTATAAAGTTTTTACTCCTTAAACCGATACGATAGGAAGATACTAAATAAATTTGACATGACGCGAGAGCGCCCACATCAATCTATGGGCTATAAAAACTCGACGGAATTCAAGGCGCAACAACGGCAATGAATGGCCTGGTTTCATGGGAGCAATACAGAGTTCTGGCACGGACACATTACTTCGGGCAAGACCAAAATGATCAAAATTGTTTGCTGTTTTTTTTCTGTTCAGGAGATTATAAAATCAATGGATACAAATAGCGACACAAGCGGTAATCAATGGCAGAGAAAGATATCTATTTCCGCAAGCGTTTTTTGAGGACATTATTCATGCATTTTGTCCCTCCCATCAACGCCATCCCGCCACGCTCCCACAGCCAAACACAATATAGGTTTGCCTTTTCTGAAGCAATCCCGGCATTCATCTTTTGTTACAGCAGAACCTTTTACGAGCATGATCGCTGGGGCAAACAGCTTAACTGATTACAATTTTGTGGTCGCTTGTTGATATTTTGACATAACCAGGTATTTCAAATAAAGGAGATTATTATGTCAATTTTCAAAAAGCTCTTCACTCTTGTTTGTTGTACAATTTTAGTTTTACTCGTTTCATTGTGTCTTTTGAGCTATTTCCTAATACCTGCCTTGGGAGATTCCACCGCCAAAGCGCGGCTTGGCGCTTACAAAAGTATCGTCGACAGAGAGCTGAAAAACTTTTTAATTGCACAGGCATCCCTTGGCGATATGCTGAGGAACAATTCCCAATTCGCCCTGGCAGTCGCGAACAGCAATAAAGATGTAATCCGCAGAACCGTCAAGGAATTCACCGATTTCCCCATGATAGACTTTATCACCGTTTGTGACACGAAAGGTGTTGTGCTCCTGCGCAGCTACTCGGATAAGGCGGGCGACACGTTGCCGCAGACCCGAGTCAGCATGAGGGTGCCGCTTGCCGAAGGCAGGGTTGTCTCCGGCATGGAGCCGGGTACTCAAATCAAGTTGACCCTCGCCACGGGCGTACCTATTCACCATGACGGCAAAATCGTCGGCGTGGCTATCATAGGCATGGATCTGTCGTCCGGCGGGTTCGTCAAGGAGATGAAGGAGATGATGCACTCCGAATTCACCGTCTTTTTGGACGATACACGCATCTCAACGACAGTCATGAACAAGGACAACAAACCGGCGATCGATACCAAGCTCAATAACGATGCCATTTATCAGAAGGTCATAGGCAAGGGAGAGACGGCAATTACCCGCAACACGATCATGGGTACTGATTATGACACCGTCTACTGGCCCTGGAAGGACCTGACCGGCAAAAACGCGGGGATGCTGTTCGCCGGTCTGTCCAGAACCGAAATCAAGAAAACCCAGAACAATATCATTTTGTACTTTGTCCTGATCGGTCTTGGCATCGGCGCAATCATGCTTGCTATAGGCGTTTGGGTCGCCCGCGCCATTACCAACCCACTGGGTCAGGCAACGACATTTGCGGAACAGGTAGCAAAGGGTGACCTCGAAGGAACATTATCCGTCGCGTCGAAAGATGAGGTGGGCACCCTGTCACGGGCTCTTGGC
>WREK01000194.1 GCA_009779355.1 Betaproteobacteria bacterium
CGCATATTCTCCCACCCTGAGTTCGACAATAGGATGGACGGTCAAATCAGCAACAAGGTGCGATGCGTAGCCAAAGAGCCAGGCAATGGCTTTTTGGGTATCTTTCCTGGTGTAGTCTTCGTTCCTTAGTTGCGCGATTGCTTCCCGGACAAAGTCGCCAGTCCGCCAATAGTGCATTACGTTGGCCCAACCGGTGGCTTCTTCATCGGAATCTGCGACAAAGAAATATGGGCAGTCTGGGCTGATGGCACCCAAATCGACAAAGTTTGAATGAAATTGGAGCGCAAATCTGATATCAGGCGTCAGCTCTGATATGGCAGACAATCTATTGGGGTCAGCATAGATGCTACGTACTACTGAAAGATGGGTGAATACCCCTGCCATGGTTACCTCCATTAAACCCCAGAAGTTGGATGGGTATCCAACTTCTGGGGGGCATTTCTTCCTCTATTGGGGGCCTATTGGCGTGCAACTACTGCCGATCAGGCCGAGCCTTTGACAGACGGCAGTTTCGACACCAAACGCAGGCTCATCGTGAGACCTTCAAGCTGGTAATGCGGACGCAGGAAGAACTTGGCGTTGTAGTAGCCCGGATTGCCTTCGACGTCTTCGACAACGACCTCGGCGGCGGCAAGTGGCCGACGTGCCTTGATTTCCTGGGTAGAGTTCGCGGGGTCGCCATCCACATAATTCATGATCCAGTCGTTGAGCCAGCGTTGTACCTCTTCGCGTTCCTTGAACGAGCCGATCTTGTCCCGCACGATACACTTCAAGTAATGGGCAAAACGGCAACAGGCAAAGAGATAAGGGAGCCGAGCAGACAGGTTGGCGTTTGCAGTGGCGTCCGGATCATAGTATTCGAAGGGTTTTTGCAGGCTCTGCGCACCGATGAACGCTGCAGAATCGGTGTTCTTGCGGTGGATCAGAGGCATGAAACCGTTCTTGGCCAATTCGGCTTCGCGGCGATCCGAGATGGCAATCTCGGTCGGGCATTTCATGTCGACGCCACCATCATCGGTCGGGAACGTGTGGCAGGGAAGGTTTTCAACGACCCCACCGGATTCGACGCCACGAATCGATGTGGCCCATCCGTATAGCTTATAACTGCGATTGATGTTGACGCCCATCGCATAAGCGGCATTGACCCATACGAAGCGGTTGTGGTGAGCCCCTTCGGTGTTTTCTTCGAAATCAAATTCGTCGACCGGGTTGGATTTCGCGCCGTAAGGCATGCGCCCGAGAAAACGCGGCATGGCCAGCCCAATGTAACGGGAATCGTCGGATTGACGCAGGCTGCGCCAGGGGGCGTATTCCGTGTTTTCGAAAATTTTGGTCAGATCGCGCGGATTGGCAATTTCCTGCCAGGAATCCATCTGCATGACGTTGGGGTTCGCGCCGCCGATGAACGGACAGTGTGCGGCTGCCGAAATCTTGCTCATTTCGGTCAGCAGTTCGACATCGGGTGCCGTGTGGTCGAAATAATAGTCGCTAACCAAGCAGGCATATGGTGCGCCACCGAGTTGCCCGTATTCTTCTTCGTATATGCGGCGGAAAATCGGGCTCTGATCCCAACTGACGCCCTTATAACGCCGTAAGGTGCGATGGAGATCCTTCTTCGAAATGTTCATGAAACGAATCTTGAGCATTTCGTCTGTTTCGGTGTTATTTACTAGATAGTACAGGCCGCGCCATGCCGATTCGAGTTTCTGAAAATCTTCGTTATGCAAGATCTTGTTGATCTGCTCACTCATTTTGCGATCCAACTCGGCAATGATCGCTTCAATGGCGCGATAGGCGTCGCCGGAAAGCGTGAGCGCGGAACCGATGGCTTGCTGAGCCAGCGTGCGAACGGCCGCTTCGACCAGAGAACGCTGTTCAACGGTTTTAGGCTTGAATTCCTTTTCGAGCAAGGCCGCGAAGTCGGTTTGTTCCTGTGCGGTTGCGGCGGAAGCTGCTGAGGTGAGAACGTTGGACTCGGACATGGTATTCAGGATTCCTGGCTATCGTCGCTGCTGGCGGCAGGGGTTTGGGCGGCAGGGGTACTGGCGAGTGCCTTGAGTAGCGCCGGATCGCTCAAGACACTGGAGAGCAAGTCTTCCGCGCCTGTTTTGCCGTCCATGTAAGACAACAGATTGTTCAGTTCCGTCCGGGCTTGGAGCAGTTTCTTCAATGGTTCGACCTTTGTAGCAATCGCGCCGGGCTTGAAGTCGTCCAGGCTCTCGAAGGTGATATCGATGGCAATCTGTCCTTCTCCTGTCAGGGTGTTCTCTACGGTGAAGGAGACACGCGGCTGTATCGCTTTCAGACGCTCGTCGAAATTGTCGATATCGATTTCGAGGAATTTTCTATCTGCAACCGGGGGCAATTCTTCCCTTGGTTTTCCGGACAGATCCGACATGACGCCCATGACAAAGGGGATTTGAACTTTTTTCTCCGATCCGTAAAGTTCGACGTCGTACTCGATCTGCACGCGGGGTGCACGGTTTCGGGCAATGAATTTTTGCCCACTGTTTCCTGTTGCCATGAGAACTCCTTAGCGAAAAACAATAAGAACCCTGGGAACCTCCTGCCTCCATTCCCTATAGATTATCTGAATTACGTGGCGCGTGGAGACGGTTTGTGTTTTTACTGCTCATGGCGTGCCGTCTCCCAGGTTGCCTGCGAGTAGTTGCAGCTGTTTTACGCCTTCCGGCGTCAATTCCCGGATGATCTGGGAGAAGTCCATACTGGCAAGGCGTTCGATGCGCTGGATCAATAACGGAGCAGGGTGTGAAGGTTCGTTATTTTCGAAATATTTACGCGCCAGCGAAAGAGCCCTGAACGCTTCCGCACGAGTTTGCAGTTTCGCGGGAAGCCCTCCCGATCCTGCTGGGGCTGAAGCTTGGGAATCAACAGATTCCGAGCCTTCAGTGGTTACGGGTTGCTGCAGCAACTCCGGTGCAGTTTCGCTCAGTGTGGTGGTGATGAAATGGTTAAGCCGGGAAACGATACCGGTCAATAGATCGATATTGGGCCAGTACTCTGAATCAAGCCTCGACCGGAATATGGAGACGATACGGTCGAGAGAAACCTGTATGGACGCCAGTGCGGCAAAGCGATCCCTGTTCTTTTCTTCTTCCCCTGCAATTACTTGAGTGAGCTGTTCAATAGTGGATACGATTTCTTGCTCTGCCACCTGCATACCACTGAGTAACTGGTCGGCTGCAGATACGGCAACTGCACCAACGGGTAGTTCGATAAATATCGCCTGACGCAGGAAGCGAACCACACCAGCCGGGTCGGCAATATCGCTAATAGCGTTGCTGCGTAGCAGCGGATCGAATTCACCGTCGATGGTCAGCCGCGGATGGAGGTCATCCCATTGATTTTCCATCCAGCACGCCATCAGCGCCATGGTCTGATCCAGGCCTGTCAGGCCGTACTGATGGATGGCGGCCCGGCAGATTTTGGCGAGAATGCGTAGGTCACGGCTTTGTTTCAGCAGCGAACAACCCGTTTTGAGAACGGATGCCCAGTCAGGGGTAGCCGCCGGAATGACATGCGCACCAACCTGACGTTCTTCACTGGGTGCGGCAAGAGTCATGAATTCGACATATGCGCTGGCATACTCCAAATCTTCACCGCATGATGTCACTTCAAAAAATTCAGGGCTGAAAATCGAATCCATAATCCCGATAGGCCACTGTTTTATGCAAGTGATTGTGTAGACGGATTATATTGACATGATAGAATAGGCATGTCAACGCGGATGCTTTTTTGTAATTTTTTACAA
>WREK01000195.1 GCA_009779355.1 Betaproteobacteria bacterium
ACTGATGGCCTTTGCCAAACCGGGCGACACCATCATGGGCATGAGTCTGGCCGAAGGCGGGCATCTCACCCACGGCATGCCGCTCAACATGTCCGGCAAATGGTTCAACGTCGTCGCCTACGGACTGAATGCAAAAGAGGCCATCGACTATGCGGCAATGGAGACAATGGCACATGAGCACAAACCGAAAATAATCATCGCAGGCGCGTCTGCCTATTCGCTGAAAATCGACTGGGCGCGCTTCGCGAAGGTTGCGAAGGAAATCGGCGCGATTTTCTGGGTAGACATGGCGCATTACGCCGGCCTCGTCGCCGCCGGGTTCTATCCCAACCCTATCCCCCACGCCGACGTGGTCACCACCACCACCCACAAAACCCTGCGCGGCCCGCGCGGCGGCGCAATTCTGATGCGGGCTGAACACGAAAAGGCGGTCAACTCCGCAGTTTTCCCCGGCCTGCAAGGCGGCCCGCTGATGCACGTCATCGCTGCCAAGGCAGTGTGTTTCAAGGAAGCGGCAACATCCGCGTTCCGTCACTACCAGGAGCAGGTTATTGCCAATGCACGCGTCATGTCACGCGTACTCAGCGAAGAACGGGGCATGCGCATCGTCTCGAGCCGGACGGAAAGCCACGTTTTCCTTGTCGACCTTCGTGCGAAGAACATCACCGGCAAAGCTGCCGAAGCGGTATTGGGGCAAGCGCACATCACCGTCAACAAAAACGCCATCCCGAAAGACCCGCAAACCCCGTTCGTCACCTCGGGCATCCGCATCGGTTCGCCCGCAATGACCACGCGCGGCTTCACCGAGATCGAAGCGGAAAAAACCGCCCACTTCATTGCCGACGTGCTCGACGCGCCCGAGGACGCCTCGGTGATCGAAAAAGTGCGTACCGAAGTGGCAGCGCTCTGCGCGCGTTTCCCGGTGTACCGCAGATAGGGATTTTTAACCCGTCTAACGTGTTTTTGATCCATGCGTATCCGTTTTACACATTTCCCTCTCCCGCCCCTTCGGGGCATCCTCCCCCGCGAGCGTGGGAGGGAAATGAACGTACAGGCTCTAAGCCGTGAAATGCCCATTCTGCGGTGACGCCAACACCCAGGTCACCGACACCCGCGAAAACGACGACGGCGACATCGTTCGCCGTCGGCGCCGGTGCGTGCGTTGCGACAAACGTTTCACCACCTACGAGCGCATCGACCTCAAGATGCCGCACATCGTCAAGCGCAACGGCAACCGCAGCGAATACGAACGCGGCAAGCTCTTTGCCAGCATGCAGCTTGCGCTGCGCAAGCGCCCGGTGACAACCGAGGCGCTGGAAGCCGCCATCGAACGCATCGAAGCGCGACTGCTGGCCGTCGGTGAAACCGAAATTCCGAGCGGCCAGATCGGCGATATGGTGATGAAAGAACTCAAAAAGCTCGACAAGGTAGCCTACATCCGCTTTGCCTCGGTCTATCGCAACTTTGCCGACGTCGACGATTTTTCCAGCGTCGTCCGCGAAGTGCAGCCACGCCCGCGCCGCCGCGACCCCCCTTCGCCGGACAAACTTGAGCATGACCTTTTCGACGGCTGACCGTGATGCGATGGCGCGCGCGCTCGCGCTCGCCGAACTTGGGCTTACCACTACCACGCCCAACCCAAGGGTAGGCTGCGTCATCATGCGCGACGGCAGAACCGTCGGCGAAGGCTGGCATCGCCGCGCAGGCGGGCCACACGCCGAAATCCTGGCGCTGGTCGCTGCCGGAAAAGCCGCGCGCGGCGCGACGGCCTACGTCACCTTGGAGCCATGCGCCCATTTTGGCCGCACCCCGCCCTGCTTTGAAGCCCTCATCGCCGCCGGAGTATCGCGTGTCGTCGCCGCAATGGAAGACCCCAATCCCAAGGTTGCCGGACGCGGCCTGAACAAGCTGCGCGCCGCGGGCATCATTGCCGACTGCGGCCTCCTCGCCGATGAAGCGCATGAACTCAACATCGGTTTCATCTCGCGCATGACGCGCAACCGTCCCTGGCTACGGCTCAAGGTTGCCGCCACGCTCGACGGCAAAACCGCGCTGGGAAACGGCGTCAGCCAATGGATCACCGGGGTTGAGGCACGCGCCGACGGCCACCGCTGGCGTGCGCGCGCCTGCGCCATCCTCACCGGCATCGGAACCGTCAAGGCCGACGACCCGCAACTCACCGCCCGCGACCGCCCTCACGAACGCCAGCCCTTACGCATCCTCCTCGACCCTTTTCTGGAAGTCCCCCCCGCCGCCCGCATCCTCCAGGGCGCACCCACGCTCATCGTCACCGCCGCCGACAACGCCCGCGCCCAACAACTCATCAAATCCGGCCACCGCGTCCTCCTTCTGCCCGCACAGGATGGCCGCATCGATCTCCACGCCCTGATGCGCAAACTCGCAGCACTCGAACTCAACGAAATCCACGTAGAAGCCGGCGCCACGCTCAACGGCGCGCTGCTCGCCGCCGGATACGTGGATGAACTCCTGCTCTACCTTGCGCCGATAGTGCTTGGAAATGCCGCACGCGGGATGTTCGACCTCCCTGCCCTCACCGCGCTCGACGCAACGGCAAGGTTCGAGGTGAGGGAGTACCGACGGGTTGGTGGAGATTTGCGGGTTATTGCGCGGGCAGCGTCGCGCGGGAAAGGCGGGGAGATCGAACCTATGCGGACTATCGAATAGATTATTCCGCCAAAGCAGCCTGACGGATCGTTTCCGCAACCCACTGGTTCAGGCTTTTCCCATGCGCTGCCGCTACCGTGAAGGCTGCTTCATGCGTTGCGGGGTCAAGACGGAGCGAAAATTTGCCCGAAAAATGTTTGCGCGGCGGGATACCTCGGCGCTCGCAGGCATCAAGAAAAACTTTGAGGGAGATTTTGCCTTCCCGTTTTAACCCCACCACGTCGGATGCGTAAAAATCCGCGCCACCATTGAGGGAGACGAATTCTCCCCGGAACATTTGTAAATCCGGGTCAAACGAGATGGCCGCCTGATGACCGTCGATAATCATGATGTTGTTCATGGCTTGACTCCGTTGTCTTCCAGCCATTTGCGAATGGTCGCGACTGCGCCCATGTCGGTATCCGGTGACGGATGAGGGCGATGAAATACCCGCACCACACCAAACAGGAACACCTCCAGGCGAGAACCTTCCCGCTCTTCGATCTCGACGCCCAACTCCCGGAACAAGGCTTCAATGTCCTTCCACCGGATGTTGGCCGATACAGGGCGCGCAAAGATAAGCGCCAGGGTTTTGTGGTGCTTTCGGTTCACGCGTGAAATGGTATCACAAAATGGTGGCAATCATTCCGGATGCGGTGATGGCTTGTATGAGTACGGCAACAAAATGCACACTTCACAATTTTCCAGCCCGTAAAAACTCCGCCATGAAGGGCGGGGTTTCAAACCGAAATCAGTTTTACGATGAATGGCGTAACGGCAATCGGGCAACACAGTATTTCCTGCTCGCCACCGGATACGAGGATGAACGCCTGCTCTACCTTGCGCCGATGGTGGTTGGAAATGCCGCACGCGGAATGTTCTACCTCCCCGCACTCACCGCGCTCGACGCGGCGGCGAGGTTTGGGGCGAGGGCGTGCCGGCGGGTTGGCGGGGATTTGCGGGTAGTTGCGCGGGAAGCATGAGGGCTTTAACAGGATGCTCAAAAATTCCCCGGCACCTTCGGTAACTGGCCTCTGACGGCGACGGATTGGATTCGACAAACCCCTGGAGAAACCTGGGAACCCGTTTCAGGTGGTTTTTTGGC
>WREK01000196.1 GCA_009779355.1 Betaproteobacteria bacterium
CATCGGGGCCAGCAGCGGCAAGACAGGCTGCAACAAGGCCGGATATAGAGCTGCAACCTATCCTGTCGGTTAAAACATGCAAAGGCTTGCACAAAGGGAGGCGTTCATATAGAACCCCAGCGTTGCCGCCACCCCTTGCCACTGTACGTTGGGGTTTGCTTCGCGCACCCAAACCTATACAGTATATGCCGAACAGGTACAATCGCCCTGCCATTCATGCGCGGAGACTTTGTCAGCAGTCTGAAGCCGCGAAGCGGTGCCCTCCGACGGTTGTATGAAATGTGGAATTGTGACGCTCCGCGTCTGAGGGCTGCACCCGGCGGATGGTGGCCTCCGGTCTCGTCCGACCTACGATTCACTTCGGGCTACACTTGCCTCCAACTATGATATCGGGATGCAGTCGCCATGCTTTCCCTTACGCATCACCGCACTCGTTTTTTCCAGGCAACCCTTTGGCATCCTCTTCAATCAGTGCCAATTTTGGCGTTGCTGATTTCAGCCGTTTTTGAACTTCCTTGCCTTTCCAACGCCCAACCCACATGTTCCCGCACGAGTGCCGAAGCATCCCCTGCCCGCACGCGCAGGGCGGCGAGAAGTTCCGGGCTGCGGGGCGCGTTCCCAAGCGCTACCGCGATATTACGCAACCAGCGTTCATGGCCGATCCGGCGAATGGGGCTTCCGGCAGTCCGTTGCAGGAATTCGGCCTCGCCCCACGCAAAAAGACTGACGAGGGAAGCACTGTCGAGCCCGTTGCGGACGGTGAAATCATCGCTCTGCGGGGCGCAGCGGTTCCACGGACAGACAAGTTGGCAATCGTCGCACCCATAGATGCGGTTGCCGATGAGCGGGCGTAGCGACTCGGGGATGGAACCGGGATGCTCAATCGTCAGGTAGGAAATGCAGCGCCGTGCATCGAGCCGGTAGGGCGCAACGATTGCGCCGGTCGGACAGGCAGCCAGGCAAGCCGTACAGCGCCCGCAATGATTGGCGGCAGGCGCATCGACGGGCAACGGAAGATCGATGAATATCTCGCCGATGAAAAAGCAGGAACCGGACGAAGGCGGCGAACCGGGGTCGCGCGCAATCAGCAAGGTATGCTTGCCGCGCCAACCGAGACCGGAGCGTTGGGCAAATTCTGTTTCAAGCACGGGAGCGGAATCGGTGAAGATGCGGGTACTGGCAGGAACGGTACGGGTGATGCGTTCGGCCAGCTTTTGCAGGCGGGCGCGCACGAACTTATGGTAGTCGCGCCCCAGGGCGTAACGGGATACGTAGGCAAGCGCACCATTCCCAAGCACTTCGGCGGCTGGGGAGGCAAGAGGCCAGTAATGCATGCGTACGGAAATCACCCTGGAGACATTGGGCATCAATTCGGCAGGGTGTATCCGCATATGAGCATGCCGCGCCATATAATCCATACCGCCGTGAAAACCGGCAGCAAGCCAGCGCTGCAGATCTTCGCCCACAGCAGGCGGCAATTTTGCTTCGCCGATGCTCAGTGCCGAAAACCCCAGTTCTGATGCCCACCGGCGAATGGCGGCAGCCAGCGCGGCCAAACCCGCCGCATCCAGATTTGCATGCGTCCTTACATTGTTTGCAGGATGGCCCGGATGTTCAATTTCACTCATTACCCGGATGATAAATGCTTCGCCGCAAGCGTACAGCTTGCCGATGAGGCCGCCACGCTGGCTCTCGGCGCACGGCTGGCCAAGCCTGGATTGCTCGTGCCAGGGCTGAACATTTGGCTGGAAGGCGGTTTAGGGAGCGGAAAAACAACACTGGTTCGCGGAATCCTGAAAGCCCTGGGACACGCCGGAACAGTAAAAAGTCCGACGTACACCTTGATCGAACCTTATGTAATTTCTAAAATAAACCTGTATCATTTTGATTTTTATCGACTAACAAACCCCGATGAATTCCTGGACGCAGGGCTTGATGAGTATTTTTCCGGCGAAGGCATCTGCCTCGTGGAGTGGCCACGTATGGCAATCCCTTACTTGGCTTCACCTGATCTCATCATTACTCTTACACTCAGGAATGGGGGGCGGCGGTGCGAAATCCAAGCAGAAACTGAAACAGGACAAATATGCGCAGCACAACTGACAGGCTAGGTAAAACCGTGCCAGGCAAAGGAAAGAATGATTTTCCACGCCCCGGTCGGCGCGCGCTGCTGAAATACGCAGGCAGCGCGGCGCTTGTCCTGCTCGCGAGACGGGCGGGGGCCGCGCCCGGTGACGACAATAGCCTGTTGGGGCTAAGAATATGGCCAGCGGAGGAGTATTCACGCATCACTTTTGAGAGCCGCCACAAGCTTTTCTTCACATACATCCTGCTGAAAGACCCAGACCGTCTGGTCGTCGACATGGAAGGTGTCGATCTGGAAAGCGTACTGGTAAACATTTTCGGCAAAGTACTCAACGACGACCCGTATATCGGGCTGATCCGCGCGGCTCAGAACCGCCCTGGCGTGGTGCGTCTGGTAGTTGAACTGAAAACGGAAATCAACCCGCAGATTTTCACCCTCGCCCCGATTGCCAATTACGCCCACCGGCTGGTGATCGACCTCTATCCCCTGGAGCCGCCCGACCCGCTATTGGCATTGATCCGCAAATCGTCGCCAATCGACGCGGCAACAGGCGAAAGCACCGCGCCGGAAGACCCCATCGCCGCCTTGGCAGCCTCGCCGGATGCCTTCTCGACCGCGTCTCCTTCCCCGCCCTCCCGCCCTCCTGCCCAATACCCTGCCCCGAACAAAGGTGACGACCCCGCCCGCAACGCCTCGCCGAAAGCAAAGCGTTTGTTTACGGTTGCGCTCGACCCTGGACACGGCGGCGAAGACCCAGGTGCAATAGGGCGGCGCGGCAGCTACGAAAAAAACGTGACCCTGAACATTGCGCGCCGCTTGAAACGCAGGATCGACGACACTCCGGGCATGCGTGCCATGCTGACGCGCGACGCCGACTACTTCGTCCCGCTGGCGCAGCGGGTAACGCGTGCGCGAAAGGTGCAGGCCGACCTTTTCGTCTCGATCCACGCCGATGCCTGGGTACGCCCGGAAGCGTGTGGCAGTTCGGTATTCGTGCTCTCTGAAAAAGGCGCATCATCCTCGGCGGCGCGCTGGCTGGCACAAAAGGAAAACGATTCCGACCTGATCGGCGGCGTGAATCTTGCCAAACAGGACAACCACCTTGCCCGCACCCTGCTCGACCTGTCGCTCGCAGCCACCATCAATGACAGCATCAAAGTCGGCCGCGCAGTGCTAGCCGCACTCGGCGATATCAACACCCTGCACAAGCCTCATGTGGAACAGGCAGGTTTCGCGGTGCTCAAAGCCCCCGATATCCCTTCGATCCTGGTGGAAACCGCGTTCATCAGCAACCCGGAAGAAGAAGCCCGCCTCAACGACAACGCCTACCAGGAAAAAATGGCCGACGCCATCCTGCGCGGCATCCGGCGTTACTTCGACGACAACCCGCCCGCGCAACGCTCGCCTATTGCATAAATGGGCTGAATGCAGGGTTCAAGCGCGGCACAGGTTGCCGCCGCCCGTTGCAAGCCATCCGCGGGACGACGGGGCCGCCCCATCATTGGGTCTGACCCTTATTGTTTTCCGGCAAGCGGGAAGCGGCCAAGGCGATGGTATCCCGGTCGGTCAAGCGTGGCGCCACCTTGGGAGCCGACAAGAGCTACGATGTGGCCGAGTTTGTGCAATTCTTGCGTGAGCAGGGCGTAACGCCCC
>WREK01000197.1 GCA_009779355.1 Betaproteobacteria bacterium
ATGTCAAAGACATATTGCATCCGCAGGGCGACCTTCTGCATCTGGTCCATGTCTTTTAAAGACGTTTTAATACCCTGTTGAAGCGCGTATTGCTGGAGGTTCGCTTCGGTCATGACGACGCCAAGGCTTTTCATGGCGGTGGCGTTGCCCGTAAAGATGGCCGACAGCGCCGTCTGCGTTTGTTCCATGGAGATATTCTTGAACGACCCGAGGTCGGCCGCCAGCGCGACGAGCGCCGTCGACATGTCCGCGGCTTCCTTCCGGCTGTATCCCATGGAGATCGCCATGTCGCCGAAATAGGACGCCAAATCCAATGTCGTCGTTTTCGCGACGCCATAAGTCAACAGTGTCGTATTGGAAAATTCATGGACCGTATTGGCCGCTTCATGGAACACGTCGTTGACCTTGTTGACGTTTTCGACCATATCGGACGCGGCCTTGAAGGACAACCCGCCCAACGCGACCAATGGGGCCGTGACGCCGATGGATAACTTCTTGCCGATATTTGTCAGCCGGTCGGAAACATCTTTAAACTGTTTTTTTAGATTATCGAGCTTGATTTTATCCATTTTTTCAAGCTCAAGTCTTGTTTGTGCCCCTTGTTTTTCGACATTTGTTAGCTCACGCTGGAGTCGAACATATTCCTCACGATTATTATCAGTAACTCCGGCTTTTTCAATTTCGTGGATTTGTTCCCTTAACGCCTTAGCTCTTTGCGTGACTTCATCAAGCGCTTGTTTCATCAAGTCTTTTGATTTAGTCCAATTTTCTAAATTCCATTTAATATTTAAACTGTCTTTTAAAACTTTTGCTTTCGATAAAAGATCGTCTATTTTGTTTTTGGTAAACTAAATGTTGTGCATTGGGCCCCGAAAAGTTGTGCAGTGGATCTCGCCTAAGTGAGCCGTTTGCTATCACCTGAGAAATAGAGTACCCTTTAGGCTGTCAAAGTCTAAAGGAGGAACACAGAAAGGTGATAACAATGGCAGAAAAACGGTATATCAAGCATCTCTACGAAGAGAAAGAGCAGTCCCTGCGCGCCATTTCCCGCATTACTGGTTTAAGCCAGCAGACGGTAGCGAAATACGCCTACCAGAGCAAGTGGGACGAGGACAATCTGCCCAACTGCCAGCCGGATCGGTATCCGGTTCTCGGCCCCTTCATAGCCACCATTGACGGATGGCTGGAAAACGACCGGCGGGAACCTCGCAAACAACGACACACCGTAACTCGTATTTACAAACGGTTGCAGGAAGAACACGGTTTTCGAGGAAGCTATTCCAGTGTGAAGAAATACGTCCGCAAAAAGAGATTCCTGATGAAAACCATATCGGAAGGCTATCTGCCGCTTTCACAGCCGCCGGCGCACGCGCAAGTGGATTTCGGGGATTTCAAATACTATGATAGTGGCGGCGCTTCACACAAGGGTCACGCGCTGATCGTGTCTTTTCCGTACTCCAACAGCGGGTGGATGCAGGTGTTCCGTTCCGAGAATCAGGAGTGCCTGCTGGAAGGCTTGAAAAACGTCTTCTACCACATCGGCGGCGTCCCCGTCCGTCTGCGGTGCGACAACATGGCGACCGCCGTGGCGCATATGCTGCAAGGCACGGATCGCGAGCTGACAGACGGGTTTGCCCGGTTCATGCTCCAGCATCGGTTCGCGGCGGACTTTTGCAATCCTGACAGCGGCAATGAAAAAGGCAATGTTGAGAACAAAGTCGGCTACACCCGGCGCAATATGCTGGTTCCGGTTCCGGTGATCGACGATTTTGAGGCGTTCAACAAGGAACTGTTGACGCGGTGCGACGCGGATCACGGCCGTGAGCATTACCGGCACGGCGATACGCTGGAGGATCGTTGGGAGCAGGAGAAAAAGTGCCTGCTGACCCTGCCTGAGTACGAATACGATGTGTTCCGCTATGAATCGGTGACGGTGAGCAAAACCGGGTTCGCGACGGTGGACAAATCCAAATACGGGCTGTCGCCGGAGCTTTCGGGCAAGATCGTACAGGCGAAACTCTATTACGACAGAATCCGGTTTTTCTATGACCGCCAGCTCTTGACAACCTATGAGCGCAGTTATGAAAAGAACAAAGAGGTCTCCGACTGGAAACAGTATTTGCCTACCCTCGTGCGGAAACCCGGCGGCGTCGAGCACACGCAGTTTTTCGATCAAATGCCGAAGCTGTGGCAGGCATACTTGAAAACCACAAAAGGTAGTGAACGCAAATCGGCGCTGACGTTGCTGATGGAGATCGTCGAAGACGGCAACGAGGCCCTTTGCGACAACGCGCTGGAATTAGCGGGTGAATACGGACGCCTCGACAACGACAGCATCCGTCAATGCTACCTGCTTCTCTCCAAGCCGGAAAACCGCCCGGCGCCGCTGGTGCTTACCAGCAACCCGCCGCTCTTGAACTACGACCCCGACCTGAGCGTCTACGACAAGCTGGTGGGAGGTGAGGCGGTATGAACTACACCAGAGCCGAAAACCGCCACAGTATTGAAGCCACCATGCGCACCTTGAAACTCAGCGGTTTGGCAAAAGAGTGGCGCAATGTTGAGTACCAAGACCCGGAGCAGTATATGCGCGAACTGCTGGAAATCGAGGTGCGGGAGCGCGAGGCCAACCGCATGACGCGGATGATTAAGCAGGCGGGATTCCGGGTCATGAAAACGCTGGACAGCTTCGTCTGGAAGCCCGGTATCGAGATTCCGAACACTATCACCCGCGAGGAAATGGAAGCGGCCGCGTTCGTGAGCGAAAAAGAGAATCTGGTGCTCATGGGCGCTGTCGGCACCGGCAAGACCCATCTTGCTACGGCCATCGCGTTGAATCTCTGCCAGCAGGGACGCCATGTGCGGTTTTACACCGCTACCGGCCTTGCCAACATTCTTCAGGAGAGGCACCAGCGGGGTACGCTGACCAGCTTTATGTCCTCCCTGCGAAGGGTGGAGCTTCTGGTGCTGGACGAAATCGGGTTCATCACGCTGCACAAGGAGGCCAGCGAACTGCTGTTCCAGGTCGTTTCCGAGTGCTATGAGCAAAAGAGCCTCATCATCACGTCTAACTTGGAGTTTGGGCATTGGAACACGGTCTTCGGCGACAACAAGCTGACCAACGCGCTGGTTGACAGGCTGATCCATCACAGCCACATCGTCGTGTTCTCCGGCCCCGGCCACCGCTTGGAAGAATCCATGCAGCGCCAGCGGAGAGGGGGTACAGGGCAATGACAGTTTCTTCTCTGAAATCACTTTTGGACAGCTATCCTGATGATCAGGAATTTTCAATCACCATCTTCACTTCTGATGACGACGATGATCCGATTTTCACTTATGACATTGGGTTTGATGAGAATGAGTTTGGTGAATTTAACCTGTTCGTGAACGGTTTTTAGTGCTTGGGGCCGATGATGTGCCCCCTTCGAGCCGCCGCGCCCGATTTTGAGGGGCCCGCGGGCCCCTCAAAATCGCAGCATCCATCTAATGGCACCGTGTCCTTGTGCATCGGGCCCCCGAAAGTTGTGCAGTAGGCCCCGCACAGATTAAATTCCGGCACTCCGAAGGTTTGCATTGGGCCCCCATTTCCTCTAAGCGTTTTTCAGGGTGGCAAGTGCACAACTTTTTGGGGGCCCGATGCTAAACTTTCAGGTTGACAAAACCAC
>WREK01000198.1 GCA_009779355.1 Betaproteobacteria bacterium
CATGGCGCCGGTGCTGCCGTCGGCCCAGATGAAGCTGCCTTCGCGGGCCAGCGTGTTGCCGTTGCCCATGGCTTGATTCTTGACGGTATTGCCGAGGTTAAGGCCGACGATGCCGGCTTCTTCCAGGGTGATGAGTTCGCCTTCGCCGGTGATGCCGTTCTGGTCGCTGTCGCGCCACAGTCGCAACTGGGAGAAGATGGCGTCGTTGGCGTCAATGATGCCGTCGCCGTTGTCATCAAAAGCAGCGAGGGCGGCAAAGCCGTTGGGCGCCAGCGCGCCATTGGGCAGCGGGGTGAAGTCGCCGAAGAGTTCGGCGCCGGTGTCGATGAGGCCGTTGCCGTTGCGATCCAAAACAAGCAAGGCATCATCCTTGCCAACCCAGCCAGTCTTGGTCAAAACGCCATCGCCGTCATGGTCAAAGTAGATGTTGGCATCAAGCCCGACGGTTTCGAGGCCATTACCGTTGAGGTCGAGAATGATGGGGTCGACGGGCTGAACCCATTGTTTGGCGCGGTCGAAGAGGTCGGCGACGGCGTCGAAAATATTATCAAAGGCTTTAAATAGCATGTCCCAGACGGAGTCTGGAATCAGCACGTCAACTTTGTCGCGAATCCACTCAAAGAAAAGCTCTCCTTGGAAGGCCCCCCAAGCCGCTCCGATAAACGCCCCCGCCCCAATCATAATCGCAGCCGGCAAGCCAACAATACCGACTCCGGCAGCCACAAGGCCAAGAGCCAAACCACCGATAAACCCCAGCGCCGCAGAAGCAACAATCCCGGCGGCGACCTGCCCGGATTTCTCCGAACCGAAGCCATCGTTGTACCACGATTCACCGAGATTCCAGGCATCAACCGCCGGCCCGAGCAACTTCCCTGCCTTCGCTCCCATCGTATCCAGGTTCGATATCAAATTCTTCTGCTGCAGGATGAATTCATTGACGGACCGTCTAGCATCAATCATCGGATCAAGCCATTTATTGGCTTCCCGTGCGTAATAATCCGCAGCGTTGCCATAGACACTCGCCATGCCCTGTTTGGAGGCCAAGGCATTAGCCTCTGCCTGCCTCGCCAGTGCAGCAAAATCCCGAAACTGCCCTCCCATGAATTCAGCATACGCCCGATATGCATCCTCCGCGTTAGCGATGCCCTTCTCCAGATACTGGGCCATTTTCTTCACACTCTCAGAAAGCCCTGATGCCATCGCACCACCAAAATCGTGTATTTCGTTCATTTGTTGCTGAGTCAATGTTGTCACGGCAACTCCTCCCCTTTAAAAACAAACCTTCCAGGCAACATAATTAATAAAAGCAAAGCCGTCAAATACATAAGAAACTGCCCAATCATAAGAATTGGACCAAACAAAGCGAGTCCGAGGCGATAGTCCGCAATAAGGGCTATATATAGCCTGCCATGGCCCATTGAATATGATTTTGCCGGCATATTGGAAGCGTCCACAAACGTCCCAAATATCCCCCAAGCCAAGCCACATCCAAGAATAGCACCCAGGATGTGCTTCCCAAGACTTATCCGGCTACGGGTCAGCACAGGGGCAAACCGGAATGGCCAAATGCTAAAAAAGCGCAAATAAATTGGCAGGAATGCCGGAAACATGATCGCATACCAAGTCTGAGCGGCATGCGGAAAAGCCGAAACGCTGCCGATCCATTCAATGAACCGGATATATTTACCCATCCAGTTGACGTAGGTTTGAATAGGTGGAAAATAACTGAAAATCGATTCCGGGATCAGGAAAGCCAAAACAAAGCCAAACCATAAATACGCTTTACACCATCGCAGCATTTCGTAGGAAGCATACTGAAGCTCAGGGTGTCTTTCGTATTGTGTGTCATATATCTTAACGGGTGCGTTGTAGCCATACCCTTGAAAGAAAGATGGTTTTTTCTTTTCCTTTTTATCCACTATTTACCCTCAAAAAATCAAGAAACAAACCACGATCCTCAAACAACTGAAAACCGTGGTTTATTTCCTGCCACCCTCCGGAAACCCACCGCCGGCGTTCATGAAGAGCGCCCCGGAGTAGGTTCCAGCAACCGCCGCCGTCAGATTGATGGAAATAATAGGGGTCAGACCCCAGTTACTGCTAATTCATGCATAACAAAACAATAGAGAATAAGCAATTATTTATCATGCTCATTACAAACTCATACGCAAACAGAATCAAGAGGGTCATTAATCAGAAATGGGCCACCAAGCATCACCAATAGTTTATTGACTTGCATCACGTGTCTATTCCGAATCCGAAGTGGATTTGATAGATCAGTGGCATCGACAGCAACTTCCCGCTTAAAAAAAAGCATATCAAATATCAACCAGGCTTCGATATGAACCTTGTCGACGTCTTGGCGAAGCAAGAGATAGGCGTTACCACCTTTGCGATATATCCTTTCTATTTCATGCTGAGTTTTTAACTTATAACCCTCTTCGTTTGCCCAAGCTTCAACATCACTCCATATTTCTTTGCTGGATACAAAGTCCATACAAGTTCTTGGCCTACAAGAACGAAATCTTGCCTTCACATATAAAGAAGCACCAACGATGCCTGCAAGAGCGCCTGTAAAACCATATATTATTACCCTAATTATTAGAGGTATTGTTTCCGTTTCCATTTTTTTACTCAAACTTTCACTGTCATTAGAAGAAAACAGGAGGGGGCCGACCACGGTTTAATCCACACAAACCGACATATCATCACCTCTCCTTTGCCCCAGACATCATGGTTTGCACCCCACCCCGCAACATCGCGGCAGCATAGGAAACGCCCGCCCAACAATCAAGCTGCATACCCATTTCTCGTCGCTCACAGCCAATGTCCACCATGTATTCCTAAACGTCCGATGTCAGCCGCTGCGCACCATCGTTTTGAAGCGCCCGCTTGCAAGCAGCATGCAGTGTATACGCTTCTAACTGCGCTGTGTATACAGCGTCGTGAATTAGTCGTCATGCTGCGATGCTGTGCGAATGACCCTATCTGCTACATCCCGGAAACCGCTACAGCCACGCGGCGCTCCGATTACTCTTGCGCTCGGCAGGCGCATCAAGCAATGTCGGCATGCCGCCAACAAGTCGCAGGAAACGCTTGCTTTTGAGGCACAGGTCGATCGCACTTATGTCTCGGCAATCGAGCGCGGTTTGGCCAATCCATCGGTGGAGACGTTGGCGAACATCTGCCATTGCCTGAACGTGACGCTGTCGGAACTCTTTGCGCCGCTCGATCATGTCTCGCTCAAGCCGACTGGCACACGTCGCGCGAATGCAGCCGAACCGCCTCATATTCCGCGCAGCAGGCTGCGCTAGTTTTTGCCGGGTAGCCACATCACCCGCGTATTTGGTCAAATCCGCCAGATCCACGAGCGCGGCTTGCGGGTCGGCGGCGCGGCGTTCTTCGAGCAGGGCCCGCATGGCCGAGGTATCGAATCCGATGCCGTTTTCGTTGATGCTCAGTTCGATGCTGTCCAGGTAGGGCTTGAGCCGGGTCTGCAAGACCAGGCCGGCGTAGACGCTTTCTTTGAGCGCGTCGTAGCTTTGTTGCAGGAGGTCGAGTTGTTGTTGCGAGAAGCTGACGTACAGCGTCTGCAGGCCGGGGTTGACCATGCCGATACTGCCGCCACCGGCGGATGCGCCAACGCTCAACCCG
>WREK01000199.1 GCA_009779355.1 Betaproteobacteria bacterium
CAGGGCGGCTTGCGCAGCAAGACGGGGGGGTGGGTAAAGCGGGTGCATGACCCCTGTAGTTCCTCTGGTACGGCCAACGAAAATGCCAACCCTTGCGGGGGGAGGCGTTCATTTCATTCGCTTTGCTCACCCCAGCCTATGCTTTACCCCCTCTCGCCCCACTGAATATCAGTCCTTGCCGCAAAACCCGTCTATCAGATCCCTGGTACGCGCGATCTCGGCAGCCCGTTCTTCGTCATTCAATAACCTGCGCCCGCCATCCTCGGTTGGCAAGGAAATGCGTCGCCCGCTGTTCAGCGCAGCATACTGGGTACGGGCGCGCTGGCAGCCCTGCGCGGCGCGGTCAGCGTCCTTTTCCGCTTTCTCCTTGGCCTCGGCAGCAGCGCGGCGCTTACGGGCGCCTTC
This sequence comes from Betaproteobacteria bacterium, assembly GCA_009779355.1. Taxonomy (GTDB): domain Bacteria; phylum Pseudomonadota; class Gammaproteobacteria; order Burkholderiales; family Rhodocyclaceae; genus WRNU01. The sequence continues at coordinate 406 of WREK01000199.1, forward strand.
GCTGAACTGTTCGGCCTGGCTCTGGGCGGGAATGGTAGCGGCGGCTGGTTCAACGTTGTCAGCTTCGGCTTCGGGGGCATCCGAAGCCTGTTCAGCCTCTGTTGCAGACTGCTGCGGCCGTTCGAGCGTCTGCACCTGGATACCCGGCTGATTCTGGGGGAGTCTGTCCGAAAAATGCATCTTGCCGTCTTTGTCTTTCCATTGATATATCTGGGCGTTCGCAGACAAGGCAACGGTCAGGCCAAGAATAGACATGATGAGCCGGAATGTGAATTTCATCTTTACTTCTCCTGTAGCGCCGCTTACAAGGTCAGGTAGAGCTTTGTATAATGCTCATTTGGCTGAAAGGAAATAAGTCATGCGTGTGATCCAGAAGGCGCTGACATTCGATGATGTCCTTCTTATCCCCGCTCATTCGGCAGTGTTGCCGCGCGATGTGAGGTTGAGCACACAGATAAGCCGCAATATCCGCCTCAATATCCCCCTGGTGTCTGCGGCAATGGATACCGTTACCGAGTCACGGCTTGCCATTGCGCTCGCACAGGAAGGCGGCATCGGCATCGTGCACAAGAACCTCTCCCCGACAGAACAGGCCGCAGAGGTGCACAAGGTCAAGCGTTATGAGTCCGGCGTACTCAAAGATCCCGTCACCATTTCGCCCACCATGACTGTTGGCGATGTCATCGCGCTTCAGCAGCAGCATCGCTTCTCCGGTGTGCCCGTGGTCGAAGGCGGCAAGGTGGTTGGCATCGTCACCAACCGCGATACCCGTTTCGAGACCCGGCTCGATCAGTCCGTACGCGAGATCATGACGCCGCAGGAACGCCTGGTGACGGTGCGCGAAGGCGCAAGCCTCGACGAAGCCCGCGAACTGCTGCGCCTGCACCGTCTCGAACGCGTGCTCGTGCTCAACGAGGGGGGCGAGCTTTACGGCCTCATCACGGTCAAGGACATGATGAAGGCCACCGAATACCCGTTCGCCACCAAGGACGAACAGGGCCGGCTGCGGGTTGGCGCGGCGCTTGGCGTCGGCGCGGGAACCGAAGAGCGTGCCGACCGCCTGGCCGAAGCCGGGGTCGACATATTCCTCGTCGATACCGCCCACGGCCATTCGCAGGCTGTGCTCGACCGCGTGGCCTGGGTCAAGAAAAATTTCCCAAATATCGATGTCGTGGGTGGCAACATTGCTACCGGCGAAGCTGCGCGGGCGCTCGTCGATGCCGGAGCCGACGGGGTCAAGGTCGGCATCGGGCCCGGTTCCATCTGCACGACCCGCATCATTGCGGGAGTCGGTGTGCCGCAAGTCACCGCCATCGACCTCGTTGCCACTGCGCTGGCAGGCATTGGCGTGCCGCTCATTGCCGACGGCGGCATCCGCTTCTCGGGCGACATTGCCAAGGCCGTCGCTGCCGGGGCCGACAGCGTGATGCTGGGCGCCCTTTTCGCGGGAACCGAAGAAGCGCCCGGCGAAACCGAACTCTTTCAGGGGCGTTCGTACAAGTCGTACCGCGGCATGGGTTCGCTCGCCGCAATGGAAAAAGGTGCGGCGGACCGCTATTTCCAGGACAGTTCTTCCAATATCAACAAGCTCGTGCCCGAAGGCATCGAAGGCCGTGTGCCATACAAGGGGCCGGTTGCAGCGGTCATCCATCAGTTGGTGGGCGGGCTGCGGGCCTCGATGGGCTATCTCGGCTGTGCCAACATCGCCACCATGCATGCAAAGGCGCAATTCGTCCAGATCAGTACTGCCGGGATGCGCGAGTCGCATGTCCATGACGTGCAGATCACCAAGGAAGCCCCCAACTACCAGATTGGTTGACCGCTTCCCTTTTCCGTTGACCAACTGCTTACGTACATGGCCCACCAGAAAATCCTCATCCTCGATTTCGGCTCCCAGGTCACGCAACTCATCGCCCGCCGCGTGCGCGAAGCCCACGTTTATAGCGAAATCCATCCAAATGACGTAAGCGACGCGTTCGTCCGCGCCTTTCAGCCCCAGGGCATCATCCTTTCCGGCAGCCATGCCAGCACCTACGAAGATCACCAGTTGCGCGCCCCACAGGCCGTGTGGGAACTGGGCGTCCCGGTATTGGGCATCTGTTATGGCATGCAGGCGATGGCCGTACAGCTTGGCGGCGAAGTAAGCTGGTCGGACACACGCGAATTCGGCTACGCCGAAGTGCGCGCGCACGGCCACGGCCCGTTGTTTGGCGATACTGCCGATTTCGTCGCTGCCGAAGGCCACGGCATGTACAAGGTGTGGATGAGCCACGGCGACAAGGTCACGAAGCTGCCCCCCGGCTTCGCCCTCATGGCGTCCACCGAAAGCTGTCCCATTGCCGGGATGTTCGACGCCACGCGGCGCTATTTCGGCGTCCAGTTTCACCCGGAGGTCACCCACACCGTCCAGGGCGCGGCCATGTTCACCCGCTTTGTGCAGGATATCTGCGGCTGCGCGGGCGACTGGGTAATGGGCAGCTACATTACTGAGGCCATTGAGCACATCCGCGAACAGACTGGCGAGGAAGAGGTCATCCTCGGTCTGTCCGGCGGGGTCGATTCCTCCGTCGCCGCTGCGCTCATCCATCGCGCCATTGGGGATCGGCTCACCTGCGTTTTCGTCGATCATGGCCTGCTGCGCCTGAGCGAAGCCCAGATGGTCATGGACATGTTTGCCAAACGGATGCAGGCCAAAGTCGTGCACATCGATGCTTCGACGCAATTCCTGTCCAAGCTTGCCAACGTCACAGACCCCGAAAAAAAGCGCAAGATCATCGGCCACGAATTTATCGAAGTCTTCCAGGCCGAAGCCAAAAACCTCGGCAACGCCCGCTGGCTCGCGCAGGGCACGATCTATCCCGACATCGTCGAATCCGGCGGCACAAAAACGCGCAAGGCTTCCACCATCAAAAGCCATCACAACGTCGGCGGCCTGCCCGAAACCCTCGGCCTCAAACTACTTGAACCCTTACGCGAACTCTTCAAGGACGAAGTACGCGAACTCGGTGTTGCCCTCGGCCTGCCGCATGAAGTGGTCTTCCGCCACCCCTTCCCCGGCCCCGGCCTGGGCGTGCGCATCCTGGGCGAAATCAAAAAGGAATACGCAGACATGCTCCGCGCCGCCGATGCGGTGTTCATCGACGAACTGCGCTCCACCATCGAACCGAACAGCGGCAAAAGCTGGTACGACCTCGTCAGC
>WREK01000200.1 GCA_009779355.1 Betaproteobacteria bacterium
GGTAGCTGAATAGCGTGTCCTGCGTTGTGTCGGGACTTCTCATCTTCTTTCTCCTGCTTGGGCATTAGCCTAAATTATACCACAAGCATTTTCTGAATGGGGGTTTTTGAGCATCCTGTTAGGTTGTGGCCGGGAGCGACATTATGCTAACGGACACGTTCAACACCTACGTGGCGGTTCGCCACGCTGCTGGTTTTGCTCTCGTTGAAGACGAACGCTACCTCCGAGGCTTTGTCCGTTTCGCCAATGCACAAGGAGATACCTTTATTGTCGCCGCGACAGCCATCACTTGGGCAGGGAAAGGGAAGTCGGAAGCGCAACGCAGCAACCGGTTGAAGATGGTTATCCGTTTTGCGCGGTTTGCCCATGCCGTCGACAGTCGCCATGAGATTCCGCCGCAGGGCGTGTATTGTGCGCGGCGGCAGCGGCCAACGCCCTATCTGTACAACGAGGACGAAATCCGGGCATTGATGGCACAGGCACTGCACCTTGGCCCGCCAGGAACACTGCGTGGGCAAACCTATAGCACCTTGATTGGCCTGCTGGCTGCGACCGGATTGCGGATTTCTGAGGCCCTCGGCCTGCGTTTCCAGGACATTACCGCCGACGGCTTGGTGATTCGCAACACGAAGTTTCAAAAGAGTCGGCTGGTGCCGCTGCATCCGACGACCGAGGCGGCGCTGTGGCGGTATCTGCTCGAACGCCGCCGTGTTGCCACGGATGACGATCATCTGTTTCTCTCCAGCCAACTCCGTCCATTGAGTCTTGATGCAGTGTATCCGATATTCCACAAACTCCTGTCAGTCTGCGGCATCCCCCGCCAAGCAGGGCAACCAACTCCCAGGCTGATCGATTTCCGGCATACGTTCGCCTCGGATGCGCTGCTGGCTTGCCCGCATGCACGCGACCACGTTGGGAGCCACATGCTGGCACTGATGACCTACCTTGGCCATGCGGTTCCGAGCAGCACGTACTGGTATTTGGAATGCTCGCCACGATTGATGGCCGATATCGCCGATGTATGCGAGCACTTGTTCGAGGAGCAAACGCCATGACACCAATCGCCCCACATATCTCCGCTTTCCTGCACGAACGCCTTCCTCTACAGCGTGGCGCAAGCGAGCATACCTGCGACAGTTATGCCTACGCCTTTCAGTTGCTGTTCGAGTTTGCCGGCAAGCGCCTGCGGCTTACCCCGTCGGCACTGGGCCTTGAGCAGATCGATGCCCTATTGGTGATGGACTTCCTGCAATACCTGGAAACAGAGCGGCACAATAGCCCGCGCACACGCAACGCCCGCTTGGTGGCAATCAAGTCCTTCATGCGCTTTATTGAACATCGCGTACCGGCGCTGCTGGAACAGAGTCGGCGCATCCTGGCGATCCCGGCCAAGCGCACCGATTCCCGTTTGGTCAGCTATCTGTCGATGGCCGAGATGCAAGCCGTTCTCAACGCACCGAACGCACAGCACCGCAATGGTATTCGTGATCGCGCCATGCTCCACTTGTGCTTCTCGGCCGGACTGCGTGTTTCAGAATTGGTCAATCTGCCAGTGAACGCGATCGAATGGCAGCCGTCGCCCAATGTGCGAATCAAGGGCAAGGGCCGCCGGGAGCGGCTACTCCCGCTGTGGAAGCAGACTTGCGTGGATCTACGCGCATGGCTGGCGGTACGCGGTTCGGTGCCAGCGCCGGAATTGTTCATCAATGCCCGCAGCCAGCCGCTCACGCGATCCGGGTTCGAGTACATCCTCGACAAACACATTCAGACGGCCGCTGAACGTTGCCCGACGCTGAAGCAACGGCAGATTTCCCCGCACAGCCTGCGGCACAGCGCGGCGATGATGGTATTGCAGGCGACGGGCGACATTCGCAAGGTTTCGCTCTGGCTCGGCCACGCAGACATCCAAACGACGGAGGTTTATTTGCGGGCAGACCCGACCGAAAAGCTGGATGCGATGGGCACGGTCGTGCCGCTGTCCCTCAAAAGGGGACGGTTTCGCCCCCCTGATAAACTGATTGCCTCGTTGCGGGGCACTTGAATATGCTGAGTGATGGGAGCCGCCATGTCTATCTGCATGAGGCTCCCACACCTACGAGTCCGCGTATTCCTGGACTCCGCATATCCGGTAAGTTTTGTGGATTCAGAGGGGCTAACAAGGGTGCTTCCTGGACCGATTCCTTTCCCTGTTCCTCCTCCTCCCAACATATCAAAGCCCAAGCAGCTTGGCGATCCTGGATGGGATCCGTTTACCGACACAACACCGACCGTAACGACACCGACGCCCTTCCCGTATACTGAGCCGGGGGATTGTGAGAAGCGTTATGAGGAAGACAGGGAAAATTGCAAATGGAGTTGCGGCGATGGGAGCATAGGTGCACAAGCGAAGTGTTATATCATGGCTTGGCTTAACAGGATGCTCAAAAAGTCTGAAGCACTGGAGAAACCTATGTCTACAAGGCCAAAAATGGCCGAAAACTACCTTGTAAAGCTGCTTTTCGGACTGATTTTGACCCGTTTTGTGGACTCTGGTATCTGAAAAAATAGTTTTTGAGCATCCTGTTAAGTATCGTGCGTGCAAACGCATATACAATCCCGCCGGACGTAACTGAACCGATTGGTAAGGATGTCATAGTGTGAATCAATACCAAATTTTCTACAGGGACATTCCTGCGTACGCTAATGAGGCTAGAAAAGGAAAGGCAGTTGCTGTGACCCTTGGGTCATTCCATGGCACTCTCTATCGATACATAGTGAGTCGGGAGATTAAGGAGCGATCAGTTCAGAGAGGTACGTGGCGGCAGTACATGTGCGATTTTTTGCTCATGCTCTTTACGCTACTAGTAGCGAAAAGGCTGATTCTGCTTGCGTACTATCATGCAGAAAGCCTTCAGTCCTACCAAGCAATCCAATTCGAGCGAAATGGTGGTGATTGGGTTGTGTGGTTTAATCGCGTTAATCATGCCGCAGGTAGCAAAGTAGAGCAAATGGAACTCGTTGCACGATCCGTCCAGTTCCTCTCAAAATGCGACGAAGAGCAATTTTTCGGGTGGCTCGACAAATTGCCCTGTGTTACCGGCTACTACGGCCAGGGAACTGACCTGTTAATAGGCGTGCAAGGCGATCAACTAGACGACATTTCGCTACGCGAGTTGCTGGGGCTGTTCCATCGCTACGATATCGATGCGCCGCAGCTTGCGGCGTTCGAGACAGACGCGAATCGGGTGTGGTTCAGGGATTCCCGTGCCTATTGGCATGCAAGTGTCTTTGGTTAAACGAGTATCTTGGCAACACCGATTAGCACGAACAATAAGGAAAGGGACAAACCACGGGGCACCTCGAAAAACATCGGGTTTGACTAAAAGAGCAAAAATTTTTCCAATGAAATCAAAGGGAATTTTTTCTGACTCCATGAAACAAGGGAGTTTTTCGAGGTGCCCACGGTTAAAAACATTTAGCAGGATGCTCAAAAAGTCTGACGCACTGGAGAAACCCATGTCTACAAGGCCAAAAATGACCGAAAACTACCCTGTAAAGCTGCTTTTCGGACTTATTTTGACCCGTTTTGTGGACTCTGGTATCTGAAAAAATAGTTTTTGAGCA
>WREK01000201.1 GCA_009779355.1 Betaproteobacteria bacterium
ATGTAGTAGTAAGACGTGGTTGTACCGCTGGCCATGATTTGCTTATCAGGCACACCTTGGATAATGCGTACATCTGCCCCGTAGAGATCGTTGGCAACTTGTGCGCAGTACGACATGGTTGTGTACTGCTTCGCGAAATCTCGGAATCCGTAAAATGCTCCCGGCTGATAGACCCCTTGAACGATACCGTTGGGGTCAAATATTGACCGTTCAATTCCCACTTTGTAAATGCCGTTCGCAAAACCGATTCCCCAAAGGGAAAGGATCATGACTGCAAGTTGAATAAAAAGGTATTCGTAAAAATGGGTTGGGAAGCGCCCCTCAGTCAGTGACAAACATGCTACGACATTCGCAAAATCGTGTTGCTTTTGTCTGCCCGTTCACGTAAGATGCAACGATCGACAATCGTAAAAATGTGTTGTTCGCCATGCTTCATCGCCATCTCAACCACCAGCGATTCACCCTCGCTGCCATCGACGACGTGATCTCACGCGGTCGGTGGCGGGACTGGGCAGACCTGCGCCGGGCGCTACTGGTTGACCACGCCCTGTTGGATAAGGTGGAGCGGGTCTGCCGCCCCTACGCTTCCGACCCCTACGCCCAACGCCATCACTTCTGGATGCACTATGCCGAAGAGCACCGCACCGCTGCCTGACTGGGAACTCGTCTTGTCCTCTGCCGCACGACTCCAGTGCATCCTGCCGGATGCCGTGCTGGTCGGAGGAACTGCCTCGGCAATCCACGCCGAGCATCGCTTCTCGCATGACGCCGATCATGTGCTGACTGACCTGCGCCACCGCTTCGATGACGTGCTGGCCCAGCTTGAATCCGTCGCAGGCTGGAAGACGGCCCGTGTGCAGCGCCCGGTGCAAATCCTTGGTAGCCTCGATGGCATCGAAACCGGGGTTCGTCAGCTTATCCGCGACGAACCGCTGGAAACAGCAGTGGTGGATTACCATGGTGCGCGAATCACCGTGCCGACCGAAGGCGAGATTCTACGGATCAAGGGCGTGTTGATCCTCAAGCGTAATGCCACGCGGGATTACCTCGATTTTGTGGCCTTGGCCGATCATATTGGCGGTGAAAGCGTTGCCCTTGCACTGCAATCGTTCGACCGGCTCTACCAGCAGAGCAGTGGCGAGTCGCCGCTACAGCAGTTGCAGGTGCAACTTGCCAACGCGCTGCCTTACGACTTGGAAGAAACCGAACTCAGCGAATACAAGAACCTCGACTCTCGCTGGCATGACTGGCAGGCGGTCAAAGCTGCTTGCTCACATCTCGCAACCGTTATCTTCGACCGGGTATGCGACATGGATTCGGATCGTTCTGGCGACTATAGGATGGGGCCATGAAAGACATGGCTTGCAGTTTTGGTTCACAGCTCCGCGCGCATCGCTTGATGGCGGGGAGAACGCTGCAAGAAGTCGCGGATGCGAGCGGCTGCACGAAAGCCTACTTGAGCCAAGTCGAGCGGACGGACAACGAAGGCAGGATCAGTGCCGAACGAGCTTGTGCCATTGCACAGTTCATTGGTGTGCCGATGGCAGCATTCATGGGAGAGTCGCCGGTCGAGCTTGCCTCAGCCGAGGACATATGAGTTTCGACGACTTTACCGATCAGGTTGATGGCTGCCTGATGACCGATCTTGGCTGGACGGAAATTCAGGTGGCGAATTTCATCAGCCCACGAACTAGGGATTTGATTCAGGCATATCAGGAGGGCAAAGATGTGCAGGCCACTGCTGCTTGGCTACAAACTTTGCCTGCGCGCGCGCAGTACTGGGAAAATTATCCAGATTGACTATGCCTGTCAACATCCTGAATCTCCCGCAGTACCGGGTGCTGCGGGTTGAAGAAACCGACCACGACTACCACATCACCGCCGAGCCAGTGGACGTGGCCTCTGCCTGTCCTCACTGCCAGGCAGAGCACCTGACCTCGTGGGGCACCCGCGAGCAGGTGTTCAAGGACTTGCCCATGCACGGCAAGCGCGTGGGCATCTACATCGACACCAAGCGGTTACGCTGCCAAGCCTGCGGCAAGACCTTCTCGCAGGCGCTTCCCCTGCTGGCCGAAGGCCGCATGATGACCGACCGACTGGTGAAATGGATCGGCCAGCAGAGCTTGAAGCGCACCTTCACCTCGCTGGCCGACGAAACCGGCGTGGTCGAAGGGACGATTCGCAACATCTTCCGCGACCACATCAACGAGCTTGAGCAGACCGTTCGCTTCGAGACGCCGAAGTGGATGGGCATCGACGAAATCCACATCATCAACAAGCCGCGCTGCGTCGTCTCAAACATCCAGAACAACACCATCGTGGACATGCTCCACAACCGCAACAAGGACACGGTGGCGAAGTATCTGTTCAAGATGCCGAACCGGGACAAGGTGCAGTACGTGGCGATGGATATGTGGACGCCCTACCGCGACGCGGTGAGTGCTGTACTGCCGGACGCCACCATCGTCATCGACAAGTTCCACGTCGTCAGGATGGCGAACGATGCGATGGAGAAGGCTCGTAAAGGGCTTCGGGCCGAACTAACGATCAAGCAGAAGCGCGGCCTGATGCACGACCGCTTCGTCATACTCAAACGAGAGCGCGACCTGACCGACGAAGAACGGCTTAACCTCGACGGCTGGACGAAGAACTACCCGGCCTTGGGAGAGGCGTACAAGCTCAAGGAAGCCTTCTACGGCATCTACGAGGACTCAGACTCTCCAGAGAGCGCCTTGAATCGCTATGGGGCTTGGAACAAGGATGTGTCACCCGAGATCAGGCCGTACTTCCACGACCTGATCCGTGCCTTCACGAACTGGCAGCCCTTCATCCTCAACTACTTCAACCACCCGGTCACAAACGCATACACCGAGTCGTTGAACAGCCTGATCCGCGTCATGAACCGGCTGGGACGCGGCTACAGCTTCGAGGCGCTGCGGGCGAAGATTCTCTTCACCGAGGGCATTCACAGCCGAAAGCAGGCAAGACCCAAGTTCGAGAGAAAGCGTGCGCCAGAGCCTGTCGAGATGGGCAGAGCGTTGCCGGATGACGCGATGGGCTATGGACTGCCCGTGCTAGAAAAGGTGCGGGCAATGAAGCCTCCGAAGGAGGCTGACCAACACGAGGCGCCACCGCCACCCAAGAACTACGGGGCGGACATTTCAACACTCATCCGCATGATCGAGGCAGGAGAGCTTTGATCCCATTCCAACCCATTTTTACGAATACCCCAAAATTCGTGGCGGCCTCAACATCATGCACCATCTGAGCCGGGAAAAAATATCGGGAGTCATTACTTTTTCTACTGGCAATCATGGCATTTCTATCGCAACAGCCGCCCAAAAATATGGCGTTCCCGCAACGATCGTTGTTCCAAAAAACAATAACGCAGAAAAAAACGATCTGATAAAAAACACCGGGGCAACGCTCATTGAGGCCGGAAACAACTTTGAAGAATCGGCCAGCGAAGGCATTAAAATACAGAAAGAGAAAAATTTACGCTTCATCCACGCCGCGAATGAGCCTCATCTCATCAACGGTGTCGGTACGGAATTTACCGAGATTCTTCGAGAACTGCCGAACATTGAC
>WREK01000202.1 GCA_009779355.1 Betaproteobacteria bacterium
GTGGCGGGGCTTTCGATGGGCGCCGTGCTGGCGATGAAGTACGCGATCGAGCACCCCAGCAAAGTCAGCGGGCTGGGTCTCTATGGCACGACCTTCTTCTACGATGGCTGGAGCATCCCCTTTGAGGGCAGGCACCTGACCTTCCTGTTCCCGCTCTTCATGGCTCTGGGTATCGGGCGGAACAAGCGTTTCGTGGAAACCCATCCTTACGGAATCAAGAACGAACGGCTGCGGCAGGTAATTTCCAGCAAGATGCTCGCGGGGGACTCCGAGTCCGCCGGCCTGCCCGGCAACCCCTGGCCCTCGCTGGAACAGTTTTATCGCCTGTCCGCCGATGTGCAAAAAAAACTGCATCGTATCCATGCCCCCGCCATTGCCGTCCACGCGCGCGAAGACGATGTTGCGACCTTGGCCAATGTGCATATTATCGAACGCCGTTTTGCCGGGCCGGTCGAAACGGTTGTACTTGCCAACAGTTACCACATGGTAACTGTTGACCAGGAAAAGGGCACTTTGGTCGACCGTTCGGTGGATTTCTTCAGCCGTATCGTTGCACGCGCGGCCACGAAGGAAACACCCGAAGAGCCTTAAACCCACCCCCGTTCCCAAGGTCATCCCTGCTTGGCGCACGTGAAGAGTTGATCGAGCAGCACCATCGCCAGCTCGATTTCCTCTTTTTCAATGTGCAAAGAAGGCGCAAAAGTAATGACGTTCTTGTGGTAGCCGCCCACGTCCAGCACGAGGCCCATCCGCTTGCCCTTGTGCGTCAGCCCCCCGGCCAGGCCGATATCCACCATCTTGTCGAGCAAGGGCTTGTTGGGCGTAAAACCATCGGCCTCGCAAATCTCGGCACGTAGCGCGAGCCCCAGCCCGTCCACGTCGCCGATTTCGGGGTGGCGCTTTTGCAGGTCGCGCAGCCCCGCGAGAAAGAGTTCACCCTTGCCCATGACCATCGACTCGTAATCCGTCTCGGCCAACATCCGCATCGTCTCCAAACCCACCACCGTACCCAGGGGGTTGGAGGCAAACGTCGAATGCGTCGACCCGGGCGGAAAAACCTGCGGATTGATGAGTTCCTCGCGCGCCCACAAACCGGCCAGCGGGTTCAACCCATTGGTCAGCGCCTTGCCAAAGACCAGTACGTCCGGTGCCACACCAAAGTGCTCGATCGACCAGAGTTTGCCAGTACGGAAAAAACCCATCTGGATTTCATCGACCACGAGCAAGATGCCGTACTTATCCAGGACACGCTTGAGCCCCTTGAAAAAATTGGGCGGCGGGATGACATAACCCCCTGTGCCCTGAATCGGCTCGACGTAAAAGGCGGCGTACTCCGACTGCCCCGCCTTCGGATCCCACACGCCGTTGTATTCCGATTCGAACAGGCGCTCGAAGTGCTGCACACAATGTTCGCCGTATTCCTCCTTGTCCATCCCTTTGGGGCCACGGAAGTGATAAGGGAAAGGGACGAAATACGCGCGATCCCCGAAATGGCCATAGCGGCGACGGTAACGATAGCTCGACGTAATGGCCGTGGCACCCAGCGTGCGGCCGTGATACCCACCCTCGAAGGCAAACATCAGGTTCTTGCCCTTGGCATTGCGCACGAGTTTCAAGGAATCGTCGACGGATTGCGAACCGCCAACATTGAAATGAATACGCCCGTCATGGCCCCATTTTTTCTTCGCGTCCTGCGCGATGATCTTCGCCAATTCGATCTTGGTCGGATGCAGGTACTGGCTCGCCACCTGCGGCAAAGTGTTAATCTGCTGCTTGAGCACGGCATTCAGGCGCGGGTTGGCATAGCCGAAATTGACGGCTGAGTACCACATTTGCAGGTCAAGAAAAGACGTACCCTCGCCATCGTACAAATAGCTGCCTTCACATCGGGTGAAAATCTTGGGGTCAGAATAGTGAACGGTGTCGCCAAACGAACAATACCGAGCCTCGTCAGCCAACAGGGCGGCTTCGTGCATAGATCAGATACTCCAGTAAAAAATCAAATAAACAGGGCGGCTTCAGACTCGGCCAACAAGGGAATCATACGTATGGCGTCAGCAAACCCAGAAATAGAAACATGGGGCAGGGATTTATCAAAACAATGGGCGATGAGGCTGCCTTTGGCAAACACCATATCTGCGTTGCCCGCGACACAGAAATCGGAACGGCCATCACCGATCATCAACACTTTGCTGCCCACTGCCCGTGCTCGGTGCGCAAAAGCACATTTGCACATGCCGGAAGCCGAACTGCACGCCTCATCCGCATAAGGGGAATCAAGTTTCCAGGACCGTACGTCGACCTGCACAAGGCGGTTGGCGTAAAACGGCAACGCAGGCAAGCGATGCCTCTGCAGAATGCGGCTAATGGCATAATCAAGGCCATCGCTGACGATGGTCAACTCCCATCCGCGTGTAGCAATGGCTTCGACGAACGCTGCAAAGGCTTCATCCACGCCAATGGCGTCAATGGCCTCATCGAGCTCTTCCCTTGAAACATCGAGGCAGGCAATCTGCTGTTGCATGCACACGCGCGAACCAATACGCCCCGCGAGCCACTCGGCCTCAATCTCACGCCAGCCTGGTTTGCCGAACGCCTCCAGCAACGTATCGGTGACATCGCTCGTTGAGATGGTTCCATCAAAATCGCACAGCACGACTGCCAAACCACTTTCTCCTTAGGGGTATCAAACATTATATTTTACAATTTAGTTATCCCTTGCTGTCGGAAACCTGCCTGGATAGCCAGCGATTCCCCCCTTATACTTGTACCGCCGTGACAAATTGCATCCAAGCCCCATAATGGGAACCGCCATCAAAGTACTTTCCACCTGCTTGACCTGCATGTTCTGGCTGCTTTCTGCCCACGCACAAACGGGCACAGCCGAGCAAAGCGAACACATCACATGGGCCATCGGTGCAGGGGGTATGCGCTCACCGGCCTGGCTGGGGTCATCGCACACACGCTACGATTTTCTGCCCTACTTCGCGTTCAACTGGCGTGACATCGTTGAACTGAACGTCACCGATGGCCTGAGCATCGACCTGTTGCGTGATAACGCCTGGCACGGCGGACTGATCGGCACATGGCGGCGAGGCCGCTCGTCGCATGACCTGGGCACCCTCCTTGCCAAAGCGGGCGTAGCCACCCTATCCCATACCTTGCAGGCGGGCGTCTACCTGGAACATGTCCCCGTCAAGAACCTGACGCTGGGCATCGACCTCAGCCACGACATCCAGTCGACAGGGGCTGCCTACGGCAACATCTATATCGAATGGGACATCCCGGTACTGAAACCTGTCGAGCACTCGCTGAAGCTCAACCGCGAATTCATGAACCGTTCAGCCATGCGGCGGTACTTCAGCGTTCCCGCTGCCCCAGCAGCGGCACTCGGCATGCAGGTTTACCAACCTTCGGCGGGCGCAAGCGGAACTAGGTTGAGCTATGAGGCTTTCCTTCCCACGAGCCGTTCAACAGGTTTCGTCCTCGGGCTCCACTGGACACAACTGGCATCAAAACCTGCCGCCAGCCCATTGGTGCGCAGCTATGGCAACAAA
>WREK01000203.1 GCA_009779355.1 Betaproteobacteria bacterium
ACATCTCCATGGTAATCACCTCTTCCTCCTGCCTAAAAATCAGGCAGGACAGGTTAAATACCCTGGTCAATTTTGGGCCGGTATACCCCGCCCTACATGGTCAGTTTTCGGCCGGCGTGAACATGGCTGCCGCACAAAGCGCGCACAACGAGGGTCGTGGCGTGCTCACGCGCGACGTGTGCGGAGCGATGCGCGAAGCGGCCCGTGACACGTCCTTGCCGGAAGCACGCCGCAACCGCCTACTGGAGATGAGTGAAGCGATGGGCATCTTCTGTCAGGGTGCGGACGGCGAAATGTTCGACCGCCCCGGCACGCCCTGGCCGGAGGCCGACATCACCATTGTGGATCTCGCAACGTTTGCGCGAGAGGGCTACAACGCGCAGCTCTCCACTGCCTACGTCTCGCTCCTCAACACGATCAACAACATCGCAGAGCGCGACCAGATGAAGGGCCGCCCCATCGTGGCCGTCACTGACGAGGGACATATCATCACGAAAAACCCTTTGCTCTCGCCCTACGTGGTCAAGATCACAAAGATGTGGAGAAAGCTCGGCGCGTGGTTCTGGCTGGCTACCCAAAACCTCGACGATTTCCCCAAGTCGGCAGAGGCGATGCTCAACATGATCGAGTGGTGGATTTGCCTTTCCATGCCGCCCGATGAAGTCGAAAAGATTGCGCGTTTCCGGGAACTGAACCTTGCACAGAAGGCGATGATGCTCTCGACCAGGAAAGAGTCGGGGAAGTTTTCGGAGGGGGTGGTGCTCTCGAAGTCGATGGAGGTGCTGTTCCGGGCTGTGCCGCCGAGTCTTGCTTTGGCGCTGGCTCAAACAGAATCAGAAGAAAAAGCCGAGCGGGCCAGGATCATGCGCGAGTATGGCTGTACGGAGTTGGAAGCGGCGGTTATGATCAGTAAGAAGTTATGCGCTGCAAATCTTGAGGAGGGGCAGTCATAACCCAAACCTTGCGTTGTGTACAGCACATAACAGTTGCATGATTCATCTCCCCGGTGGCCACTGGGGCCACCGCTTTCGTGGAGATGACCATGAACTCACACCCCCCTGATGATCTTGATACTCTGAGCCTGGATCGGCTTTGCGCTGCTGCGGAAGAACAACTCCTGTTGCGTTGCTACGGTCTTAAAGCAATCCAGCAGCATAAGCAGGTATGGAAGAAATTCACTGAGTTCGCTCAAACGCAGGACGACGGTTACACCTATTCGAGGGAACTGGCGTTACGTTTCGAGCGCGCATTCGGCATACGTGAGGATGAACAACGCAAGGATGCCGAACGCTGGCGGAAGCGGATTGTAGGCGCTATCAAACGCCTCGACGACTGTGCACATACTGGCATCATCACTCGCACCAAAGTCAATTCCATGTGGCTTTGCATTCCGGCAGGCATGCACAAACCACTACGCGAATACGATCAATATTCCAGGGAGCGACGCCTCCTGCGCTTGTCGACTCTTCGAGATCGGTTGCACACCATCACCCTGTTCATGAACTTTCTGGGAGGTCGTGGTCTGGATACGCTCGATCAGATGCAGGCCACTGACATCGGGGCGTTTATCGTGTCAAGGACTACTTGGAGGAGTTCCGCCACCCTCTCTCGTGCACTCACAGACCTGCGTCAATTCTTCAAGTTTTGTTTTTTACACGACATTCTGCCAAGGGACTTCGGCATCGACCTGCCTAAGTGCCAAAGGAGTAATTTAGCGAGTATTCCATCAGTATGGGAACCGGAACTCCTGGACAAGCTGCTTGGCGCAGTTGATCGCGCCTCTCCAAAAGGCAAGCGGGATTATGCAATTATATTGCTCGCTGCCCGCTTGGGCATGCGTGCGGGCGACATCAAAAGCCTGACGCTGGACAACCTGCGGTGGGATTCTTCTACCATTGAGATTATCCAGGCCAAAACCGGCAACCCATTGGTGCTGCCGATGAGCGAAGAGGTAGGCTGCGCGTTGATCGACTACCTGCGCGCGGGTCGGCCAGCCGTTGTGCATCGCCAGGTATTCCTCAAAATGGCTCCTCCGTTCGAGCCATTCGCCGAGGTGAATAATCTCTACTACATCATCAGTTACTGGCGCTTTCGAGCCGGGATCAAATTCCGATCAAAACAGTGCCAAGGCTTGCACTCGCTGCGCCACACGCTTGCGACCCGTTTGCTACACGTGGATACGCCCTTTCACGTCATTTCCGAGGTTCTGGGGCATTCATCGACAAAAACGACGTTTATCTACGCCAAGGCCAATGTTGAGAAACTGCGCACCGCAGGCATCAACACTGAGGAGTTACATCATGGCAAATGAGAGATGGCTCCCCAAAGTCAAAGCCTACAGCCCCCTGGCGAATTTGATGGAGCAATTCGTCCAGGAGAAGCGGGCTTGTGGTTACGACTACCGGCCCCAAGTGGCGGCATTGAATCGCCTTGATGCCTTTTTATGCAAGCAAGGACTTCAACGGTGCGAACTGCTGAAATCACTGAGTTGGCAGTGGATTGCCATGCAGCCGCACGAGAGTTCAAGGAATCAACAAAACCGGGTCTCCCTTTTGCGCGAGTTCACCAAGTACATGACCCGGATGGGGTTCCCTGCCGATATTCCTGGCAAGGGCATAAGCGCCAAGGGGCGGGACACTTTCGTGCCCTATATCTTTACCCACGGAGAGGTACATCGACTGATCAACGCGGCGGACAATCTCACGCCCTCTGCGTATTCGCCGATGCGCCACCTTGTCATGCCCGAGGTATTCCGCCTGCTTTATGGCTGCGGCTTACGCCTGAATGAGGCGCTGACATTGCGTATGGAAGATGTAGACCTTGTTCAAGGCGTGCTGCGGATCAACGGAGCCAAGTTCAGGAAGGATCGCCTCGTCCCTCCGGCCCTGCCGCTCGTGCAGCGGTTGCAAAAATACGCTGGTGAGATTGGAAGGCGGCCCGCAGGCGCGTACTTCTTTCCTTCTCTACGTGATGGGGGCCAGAGCCCGGAAAGATTCTACGTCCAGTTTCGTGAGTTGCTCATGAAATGCCACATCCCGCATGGTAGTAGAGGGCGGGGGCCGCGTGTGCATGACCTTCGGCACACCTTCGCCGTCCATACGCTGCTGCGTTGGTATAAAGAGGGTGCTGATCTGGAAGCCCAACTTCCCGTGCTGGCGACCTACATGGGGCATGTCTCTATTGATAGCACCTCACGTTACCTTCACATGACCGCTGAACTGTTCCCAGAAATCACTGCACGCTGTCAAAACACATTTGGAGACGTGATTCCACGCTGGAGAACGCCATCATGAAGCCCAGCGACTTATCCGTTCATGTCACCAATTTCCTGACGCACTACTTGGCTGGGCAGCGCAACCTCAGTCCGAATACGATCAAGGCTTACCGTGATGTTTTTATACTGTTGCTGCGATTTGGGCGAGATGTGCGCAACTGTCACCTTTCGGCATATTCAGGCCATTTCGATTTCGGCATAATCAGGCCAGAACCCAGTCATGTCGGGGCTGCCGATTTCGGCATATACCGGCCAGTCTGATTTCGGCATATACCGACCA
>WREK01000204.1 GCA_009779355.1 Betaproteobacteria bacterium
AAAGCCGGTATCGGGGTTGCCAACGATGCTGTTTTTGGACACGTGCTGTGCCCCGTCCTGGGCATTGTAGTAGACGTAGAATGCGTTGCCGAAACTTTTTAGATCGTTTTTCGGATCGAGCAGACGGACGACGTTACCGTTCGTGTCCAACCCGTTTCCCATAACGGCAACTCCGGTGGACAGGTCAACTTCTGCATTGACAGCTCCAGCCGCAAAAACCAGAAGAGAAGCAGCTAACATTTTCAGTTTTGGCGTAACAACCAAAGAATGTGTGGGGAGCGCTTCATGATTGAAGCGACCATTACCAATTACTTTTTTCAGTTTCATGACCTCTTGTCTCCTTAGCAAGAAAGTTATTGAGGAAAACACCTATGCGGAAAACACTTACTACACCTGTGCACGTAGCAAAAACTATTCCATCGTCCGTAACACTTTGATCTGATAAACTATTTTTATTGTGCATCGCACCATTTACGGGGCGTTTGTAAAAAATGTCGACACATTTCGGACTCTGGTGGCAAACACGCGTTTGAACGCCAGCGGTTAGCCGCCAGGAGCCTACCCATGATGTGCCGCACCGTAACCGTGCCCTTTTGGGTAGCCCCTTCATGGGTTAATATCGCGCCCTCGCACGACCCGTTCCACCGCCATCCCGTTTCATGGACGATAACTTTCCCCCCCCGGGCGACATTGCCGCTTCGTTTCCCTCCGACGTGCTCCCGCTGGACTGGTACGCCGAACGCGCCTATCTCTCCTACGCGATGAGCGTGGTGCGCTCGCGTGCGCTGCCACAGGTCGAAGACGGCCTGAAGCCCGTCCAGCGCCGCATTCTCTTTGCGATGAACGAAATGCGGCTCTCGCCAGTGGCGCGGCACGTAAAATCGGCGCGGGTCGTGGGCGATGTAATCGGCAAATACCACCCGCACGGCGACTCCAGCGTCTATGACGCAATGGTGCGGGTGGCGCAGGATTTTTCATTGCGTTACCCGCTGGTCGACGGACAGGGCAATTTTGGCTCGCGCGACGGCGATTCGGCGGCGGCAATGCGTTATACCGAATGTCGCCTGACCCCGATTGCCGAACTCCTGCTCTCCGAAATCGACCGGGGGACGGTGGATTTCGTCCCCAACTACGACGGCGCTTTCAAGGAACCGCAACTGCTCCCGGCGCGGTTGCCCTTCGTGCTGCTCAACGGCGCTTCGGGCATCGCCGTAGGCATGGCGACGGAAATCCCGCCGCACAACCTGAATGAAACTGCCGCCGCCACGATTTTTCTAATCTGCAACCCCGAGGCAACGCTTGACGACATCCTGGGCATCCTGCCCGGCCCGGACTTCCCCGGCGGCGGGCAGTTGATCTCCCCGCCGCAGACCATCCGCGAGGCTTACACCAACGGGCGCGGCAGCCTGCGGATGCGGGCGCGCTGGCATTTCGAGGAACTGGCGCGCGGGCAGTGGCGCGTCATCGTCGATGAATTGCCGCACGGCGTCTGTGCCGCGCAGGTGCTGGCCGAAATCGAATCCCTTACCAACCCGCAGCCCCGTGCGGGCAAGAAAGAAGTCGGGGTGGAGCAAAAAAACCTTAAAGCCATCGTACTGGGCGCACTCGATGCCGTGCGCGACGAGTCCAACGACAAGGCCCCGGTGCGCATCGTGCTGGAACCGCGTTCGAGCCGCCAGCCCCGCGACGAATTCATGGCGGTGCTGCTCGCGCATACCAGCCTGGAGACGTCCGTTTCGGTCAATCTCACGATGATCGGGCGCGATGGCAGGCCGCAGCAGAAAAACCTGCTGCAAATCCTCACCGAATGGATCGACTTCCGCTACCTCACCGTGCAGCGCCGCAGCCGCTTCCGGCTCGACGAAGTCGAACGGCGCATCCACATCCTCGACGGGCGCATGATCGCCTTTTTGCGCATCGAGGAAATCATCCGCGTCATCCGCGAATCCGACGAACCCAAGCCGGCGCTGATTTCCGCCTTTGGGCTGACCGAAATACAGGCCGAAGACATCCTCGAAATCCGCCTGCGCCAGCTTGCCCGCCTGGAAGGTTTCAGGATCGAGAAGGAACTGGCCGACCTGCACGAAGAGCGCGACAGCCTGCAGCGGCTGCTTGACAACCGTGCCGCGCAGACCCGCCTGCTGCTGAAGGAAATCGACACCGACGCCAAGAAATTCGGCGACGCCCGCCGCACCCTGATCGAAGCCGTCGCGCCCGCCGCGCCCGCCGAAATCAGCGTGCCGGACGAGCCGGTGACGGTCATCGTGTCGAAAAACGGCTGGGTGCGTTCGCGTCAGGGCCACGGCATCGACAAGGCGGGCATCAACTACAAGGCGGGCGATTTCCCGCTGGCCGTCATCGAGACGCGCAGCACTTGGCCGCTCATCGTGCTCGACACGCATGGCCGCGCCTACACGGTCGGGGTTCCCGACCTGCCGAGCGGGCGCGGCGACGGCGCGCCCGTTTCCACCCTGATCGACTTTCAGGACGGCGGCAAGCTTGCACAGGTCGTCAGCGCCGAACCCGAATCCATGTGGTTTTTCGCCAACAGCGGCGGCTACGGTTTCATCTGCTCGCTGGCTGAGGCTACCGGGCGGCAGCGCGCAGGCAAGGCGTTCATGACGCTCGAAGGCGCGGAGGCGGTTCTACTGCCCGCACGGGTTTACGGCCAATGGATCGCCGCTACATCGAGCGCGAGCCGGATACTGGTATTCCCGCAAGCCGAGATGAAAGTCCAATCCGGCGGGCGCGGCGTGATCGTCATGGCGCTCGACTCGGACGAACGCCTGACCGCCGTTGCGGTTCCTGCCGACAACGCCCCGCTTACCGTCGAAGGCATCGGACGGGGCAACAAACCCGCCACGCTCACGCTGACCCCCGCGCAACGCGAGGGCCTGCGCCACCGCCGTGCGCGGCGGGGTTCATTGCTGGCTTCAAAAATCAAGCCGGAACGGATGTTTTGAACGGGTTTTTCAGTGCATGCAGCCACCGCATGCGGCCTGTCCCCCTACATCCGTCCGCGGGAAACTACTGGGCTTAAAACCCCCCATATTTCCTGATGAATGGCTGCAAATTGAGAAAAATTCAATCCTTTTTGGTTGAAAAATGATGAAATCTGTCCCGGGTGCTTTTTTCCATGCCGGAAAGACATGTTGATCAGACAGTCCCTGGAGGGCGCTACCGCCAGCGTTGACCTTATGGGTAGGCTAACCCCGAGTTTGGGCTTGACGCCAGATGGCACTGACGGTGATCGAGATCAACCCTTTGACCCCATAGCATTGCCAAGCGGCTTTGAACTGACTCTGGTGGGATTTGCGAATCCAACAAGTGGCGGTTTCATTATTAACCCGGCAACCTTTGTTTTTACATTTAATCCATTAAAAATCAACGAATTACATCAAATATTCATCGTCTATTTGATTGCCGGTTTATTAACCCGGCAATCAAATAAATAATATATTGCATTCGCTGCTAATGTATAGTACACTGAAAGCTATGGAAAAGATAGATGCCCGTAAGCTCCCCCGTGAAGCGCAAGAAGAAATGCGCCG
>WREK01000205.1 GCA_009779355.1 Betaproteobacteria bacterium
ATTTCGATGCGAAGCATCGCGGATCAGGAGCCTCCCTCTCGAGGGAGGTGCCGCCCGCCGAAGGCGGGTGGCGGAGGGAGTTACGGCGGTTCGGTTATCAGATCCGTTTGAGCACACTCAAGCACTGCAAACTCCCTCCGTCACGCCTGCGGCATGCCACCTCCCTCACGAGGGAGGCTTTGTCAGCAGTCTGGGGGCGCATTTGCGCCCCGGTTTTTTTACCGTGGCGGAGGCGGTGAGATTCGAACTCACGAACGGTTGCCCGTTGCCGGTTTTCAAGACCGGTGCAATCGACCACTCTGCCACACCTCCCAAGGCCCGCAAACCTGTGTGGTGCTACCGGTTTGCAAGGCCGCGATGGTGACACGGACACTGAATGCCCGCAAGCCGGTTAGTGCACGTGTTTGTTTATGGGGCGCACTAGCGCGTTGACTTCCACAATTTCCTGCTTGCCTCCGGTTTCGATCACGAGGGTGAGCGGTACGGTGTCGCCTTCTTTTGCTTGCGCGGTGAGTTCAAACAGCATCACATGAAAGCCACCCGGCTTGAGTTCGACGGTTGCGCCCGCTGGAAGCGGAAGATTCGGAATCTGGCGCATTTTCATGATGTCGCCATCCATGGCCATTTCGTGAATTTCCGTCCGTCCGGCCAGTGCGGTACGGGCGTCCACCAGTTTGGCGTCGGCCTTGGAGGTGATTTTCATGAAGGCGGCGGTGGTTTTTTGCTCCGGTACGGTTGCGCGCACCCAGGGATCCGCGACATCAACCTGGGCCTGGACGGTAGGGGCAGCGAAAAGCGTTGCGGCAAGAATTATGGGGAACTGGATCTTTATCATCGAGGTTCCTTATTGTTGGTGGTTGAAGAGGGGTGAAGAAGAAGGGCTACGTCGGCGGCAATCGACTTCGCAGTGCCCTGGAAAGGCACCGCCAGCCGCAAACGGCCTTCGGGGTCGTAAATATAACTGGTCGCGGTATGGTCTATGGTGTAGCCGCCGCCAACAGATACTTTGCGGAAATGTATACGGAAAGCATCCGCCGTTTCATGCGTTTTTTTAAGCGTGCCGTAAAGCCCGAGGACATCGGCATCAAATGCGGCGCTGTATTCGCGCAGGACGATGGGAAGGTCGCGTTCGGGGTCGAGCGTGATGAAGATGATCTGCAACCGCTCGCCGTCGGCTTCAAGAAGGCGGCGTACGGCGGAGGCGCGCTGTAACGCGGTAGGGCACACGTCCGGGCATTGGACGAAGCCGAAAAACAGCATCACGACTTTGCCCCGGAAGTCGGAAAGCCGCCGGATATTGCCGTCGGGGTCGAGCAGTTCGAAATCGCGGCCGTAGCTTGCACCGCTGATGTCGATATTGTGAAAGCGTGGCTTGTCGTTGTTGCCGCAGGCAGCCATTGGCAGCAGGCAACTGGCAAGGCAGGCGCGCAGGAGCGCTCTTCTCCACGGGTTCATTGTTTTTTGTCCCTTCATCAAAAACAAACCACGGTTAGAAACTTCCCCCTTTAGCAGGATGCTCAAAAAGTCTGAAGCACTGGAGAAACCCATGTCTACAAGGCCAAAAATGACCGAAAACTACCTTGTAAAGCTGCTTTTCGGGCTTATTTTGACCCGTTTTGTGGACTCTGATATCTGAAAAAATAGTTTTTGAGCATCCTGTTAGGGGGATAATCTCGCTTGGGGGAGGCGTAACCTCTTTCAAGCGCTTTTGTCGCCCGGGCACGGGCGTGGATTGAAACATGCAACGTTTTCTACCGGGAGCAGGCTGGCAAAAGCTTCGGGCAATAGCAGGGTCTCCAGGCTGCGTTGGGTAAATAGGTGTCGGCCATCCACGATGAAGCCGAGTTCTTCCCAAGGGACGAAAATGTTGAACAGTTCGACAGCATGGTCAATATCTATTTCCGTTTTCGGGAATAAGGCCAGAATGGAACCGTCGTAAGCCTTGCAGGGGTGTTTGAAAAATGGGCGTTTGTTCCGCGTCCTTCCATTGACGTAAATGCGGGCTGTCGACGATTTGTGGTAATCGCGCCCCCATTTCCACCAGTTGCTTTCATCGAATTTCCGTATTTGGCGCGCAAGCAGTGTTTCTTTATGGGAATCCAGGTGGGGATGGCGGATATTGTAGATCATGCGCCGGGTTTCCCCGGTTGTGGCCGTGTGCGAGCAGACGAGTTCGAGATTGCCTTCCGGGTGGGTATAGAGGTTGTCTGCCCCCGATACGCCCCCTACCTTGACATCGAACAGGTCGGCAAGCGGCACGCAAAGGTGGGTGTGGGTGAAGACGATTTGCCCTTGCAGATTCATCATTTTCCGTGTGTCCCATTGCGAAGCCCCAAGTCGCCGCCAGAGGGTACGGCGCGAAAAGTCGCCGCGCACGAAACGGAAAATCGCACAATTTGGCATTACGCCCGTGAAAAGGCGCGTGTCCCCGGTCTCGATCCAGTGTGTGATCGTCCCCTGTTTGTATAGCCAGGTGTTGAGCTTTGTCGCCGAGGTTAGTTTGATGAATTCGCGCGGCACGATGAAAATCAGTTCGCCGCCATCGGTGAGGTGGCGGATACTTTTTTCGATGAAGAAGAGAAAGAGGTTCGAGCGCCGGTCAAAAAGTTTTGAATGCAGAAGACCGCGGGTTTTCGAGGAAATATCCTGGCAGCGCACGTAGGGCGGATTGCCGATGATGGTGTCGAACCGTTCCGTTACAGGGAAATCGAAAAAATCCATGACCAACGCGTTCGGCGGTGCAATGCGGGCATCCAGTTCGATGGCTACGCATCCCGGCAAATGACGTGAAAATGCGCCTTCTCCCGCCGATGGTTCGAGTGTCCGCCCATGTTTCGTGCGCAAGTCCAGCATGGTGCGCACGATGGCATTGGGGGTGAAGACCTGGCCGAGTGTAGAAATATCAAAAACTCTCCTCTCCCGCTTACGGGGGAGGGGCATGGGGAGAGGGCCAGGAAACATTGATCTATTCAAAACCTTGTTGGCCGCGCCATTGCAAATTAACGAGCTATCGCACGAAATATAGTCGGGGGCCGAATAAATCGGCGTTTCCCTATCTTGAGGATGGTCTGAACAAGTCGCCGCGCCGTGTGCATCTGCGGAGTCGGGCGGTATGCGGCGTTGCAAATCCTCGCCATAGCGACGGCTGTGGTTTGCGCCTTGCATCCCATCCCGATCCGCAGCGCACACTTACCGCTCGACTTATTCAGACCATCCTTGATCAAAAACAAACCACGGTTAGAAACCTCCCCCTTTAGGGGGATAATCTCGCTTGGGAGAGGCGTAACCTCTTTCAAGCGCTTTTGTCGCCCGAGCACGGGCGTGGATTGAAACAAACATGTTTTCGAGACAGTTGTGTGATTGGTGATAGTTTACCTTGAGGTCAGCCCGATTAACCATCATAATCTAATAATGGTTGTAACTCCGGCTATCTGGAGGCGTTCTGGACAGGGGTTCGACTCCCCTCATCTCCACCCAAGTGCATGTTTCTCGCGTGTTTTTGGGTGGGGATGTACCGGTTTCGACAGGGCGGGC
>WREK01000206.1 GCA_009779355.1 Betaproteobacteria bacterium
CACCATATAACAACAACCCACGAATCAACGATCATGCTGTTGATGCGGTGGCGGCCAGCATACGAGAATTTGGCTGGAAACAGCCCATCGTTCTTGACGAGGATGGCGTAATCGTTATTGGAGATACCAGGTACAAAGCGGCAATCAAGAATGGCGATACGAAAGTTCCATGTGTTGTCGCAAGCGACATTTCACCTGAAAAGATCAAGGTGTCGCTGCCGACGCGGCGTGACCAAAGACAGCCAACGCCGAAAGCCGTGGTTTGCCGGGGCGAATGCCGCGTATTGCCGGAGCGGAACGCCGCGTGAGACGGAAGACCGTGCGGGGAAAAGGAAAGCCCTGTGCGGAAGGCGCAAGGCAAGCGGGGAATCCGAGGAAGCGGGCGGCAGGTCAAGGCAATTCATGCGCCACAACTTGCTTGACCAAACGGTCGTCAACGATGCGCACCGCGCGTTGCCAGGCGCACATCAGGCAGTGGAAACAGGCCTTGTTCACGGCGCGTGGCGCGCCTATTGCGTATTTGAATATCTCATCCAGCGCGCCGTCTGAAAAGATATCCGCGCGGCCGCCGGCGAATTGAAGATGCGCGGCGATGTACTGCGCCACCTGCGACCTGTCCATCTGTGGAATTTCGCACTTGATGTCAATCCGCTGGCGCACAGCGGCGTAGGCCTGCTTGCGCAGTTTGTCCCACAATTCGTTCTGGCCGGAGAGAATGAGCGCCAAGGGATTGCGGGAATCCATTTCATCGTTTAGCAGGAAGCGGAGTTCTTCCAGCGTTTCCTTTGTGAGCAGGTGGGATTCGTCAATGATCACGACGACCTTTTTGCCGTCCAGGCCGCGAAGCTGTCGCAGGCGCTGGTGGAGCAACCGCCTGGCCTCCCCGCGCAGGAAGCGCTGTTCCCCGCCCAATTGTTCGAGCAGGCCGTTGTAGAGCCATCGTGGGCGCAACGCTGAATCCGACAGATACAGGCACACATACTTGCTTGGATCAAGACTATCGCGGAACCGGCGCAGGATGGTGGTTTTGCCGCAGCCGACGTCGGCAGTGATAGTGGCGAACATCTGTTTGTCGGCGACGGTCTCCAGACGACCCAGGATTTCATCCAACTGCTGTGTGATGTACAGGTTCGCGGTGGGGATGGACTGGGTAAAAGGCGTGTTTTTCATTTCAAAGAAGGCCTCATACATGATCCTCGGCCTCCCGGATGCGCGCAGCGCGGAAACTGGTCGCAATGCCCGCGTGGGTGCGATGCCCGACGTTTACCTTCTTCAGCACGTTGAGCATGCGAGATCCGTCCGGATTCGCAGGCGTGAGGGCGGGATTAGACTGCGTGCCGCAGAACGGGCCGATCTGCAGGGGCTTGGCCACAACCGACTGGCCTGCGCCATCGCTGACTTCGATTTCCCCCTTGTACGCCGGATCGAACGAGATGGTGACTTTCTTGCCCGCGAAGCGCATGCCTGCCTCGTATTGCCTGCCCTTGAAGTTCACACACCCCGTCTTGTCCGCCACTCTCGTTTCCGTGTGCAGGAACGCCTTTTTCAATGTGTCCATATCCACGAACGACAGCGCCTTGTGATCCATGAGGAACGCTGTCTTGGGCGAAATGTCCGCAAGACCCCGGTGTTCACTTTTGTGGTAGTATTCCTCGATCCAAACTGTAAGGTGCTGGTTGAGTTCGTCAAGGGTTTTGGGCTGCGCCAGCGCCACTTCCGACAGGAACGACGTCACGCGCCGGTTGAACGCCTCCACCTTGCCTTTGGCCTCCGGGTCGTACGGCTTGGTATGCAGCAGAAGCACGTCCATGCTGTTGCAGGCTTTCTTGAGGTAGTCTCCATACTGCTTGCCATTGTCCACATACAGCGCATCCGGCTTCCCGAAGCACATCACCGACTGGCGGAAGCAGTCCAGTACCGATTCGGCAGTCATGTCGGCATAAAACCCCGCGCCCACGATGAACCGCGTGCAGTCGTCGATGAACACAATGAGATAAACCTGCTCCATTTTCCCATCCTTGCCAATGGGCAGGTACGGCCCGTACTTGATGTCCGATTGCCACAGTTCGCACCGGTGCTTCTTCACAAACCGCCGCGACGCACGGTTCGCCGCAGACACGCGCCTAAATTGCCTGGCCGAGCATCCTGCCCGCATGAGGTGATCCTGCAGCGTACTGCGCTTGATACTCCCGGGCTTGATCTTGCCCTCCATCTCAAGAATCTTGATGATGTCCTTCACGCTGCGCTCCGGGCATTCGCTCCGAAGCGCGATCGCCTCTTTGACAGCGTCGTCCATGTCCGGCACCGTGTCCGTCTTCCCGCTGTTCCAGGGCGGCTTGGGCTTGAGCGCCTCGAACCCGCCTTCATTCCAAGCGTCCACATACCTTCCCAATTGCCGGTAGGAGATGCCTTCCCGCAGTTCAATCTCCTTTTGGGCACGCACAATCTGCCGGTGATCCAGTCCCGGCACCAGCAACGGGGTAATCAGCCTCAGTTTTTCCTCCGCGCTCCGTTCCCGGGCGCTTTTTCCCGTTTTCGCCACCGTGATAGGCCTCCTTTTCGTTTGGATGCCTTACTCTACCACGGTGGCCAGCCCCCTTGTATACAAACTCGGTGTGTACGCGGGGTACCCCGCGTTGACGGTGGTCAGGTACGCGCCTGCCAGCCATCCGCCGCCGCGCGACCGAAGGGTTTGCAGCGTTTCGTCCGCCCGCCTGGCCATCTCCACCAGGTCGCCGATCGCCTTTACCGCTAGCAGCAACCATTCGGCCATGAGGGGCTTCACCCACCCGTACCATGTAAGCCAGCGGTTCAACGTCAAGTCGTTCGCCCCGCTCTGGACTTCTTTTTCGTCCAATGTTGCCTCGATACATTCGGCTTGGTAATGCTTATACGGAACCATTTTGTCAGGCAATTCCCTGTGGATTTTCCCGCAGTCCTTGCTCTTGCATTGTAGCCGCCTTACCACGCCCCATTTCTTTTCCCCAAACCAATCACGGAAATGCCGCTTTACCGTATCCCGTACCTTCGTTTCCCCGCCGCAGGCTGGGCAATGCGGGTGTTCTTCGCGTTTGTATGCAACGTAAAATGGCTGCCATGCGTATTGACGGGTGCCTCTTCCTTTGGTACCATAATCATGGTTTTCGGGGGGGCGGTCAGGGAGAGCGGGCTAGGCTTTGTTCCCTCCGCCCTTTCCTTTCGCTTTTCCCTCATTCTACCACGGACATCCCGCTTCAGCACAATAATTGCCCTTTGGACGTGTCGCCCGTCACGCGCCTTTGCCACCGGTCACGCCGTGCCGGCTATTGGGCGACTGTGGGTGGCGGCACGCACACTGCGGGATTAGATTTCAACTCGTAGTATCGGACAGCGTGATTGAATACGGCGCTGAGCTGGTTGTGCAGTGTTTTCAAGTAGATCGGCGAAAATGCCTCGCCTTTGGCATTGCGAAGAGCCATCATCTCATTCTGCCATTGGATAATATCTTTGGGAGCAATTTCAGA
>WREK01000207.1 GCA_009779355.1 Betaproteobacteria bacterium
CCGGGACGAATGCCTGAACATGGAATGGTTTCGTAACCGGATGGAGGCACGCATTGTCATTGAGGACTGGCGCAGGCACTACAATGAAATCAGGCCGCATTCCAGCTTGGGATACATGACCCCACAGCAGGCGGCCGCAACGGGGGGATCAGAAATTCGCTAAAGGCTCGGCATGGCGTGTAAGGCAGGAACCGCGCCTTACACGCCATCCCGGCAAGCGTGTTTCTTGCTCACGCCGTCAAGGCCAAGCCTTTCAGGTCGGCAAAGCCGAGCCTTGACGGAATAGGCGAAGCTGGATTTTTGTAAGCAACAATTTGATCTGACATCCTGCAGGTGCCAGAATGCCAGAAGTATGTTTATCAACACAGCCCGTCTCCACATCGACGTGGTACGAAAAATTCAGGCAGGTCAGAAGAGCGTGCTCGCGCTCCAGATCGACAACCTGATCTACGAGAAATCGCTGTTTTGCCAAACCAATTTCAACGAGACCCTGACCCCGGCCTAGCGCACATAGATGTTTGCCTTCATTTCACTCGTGACGGTCGGCTTCAAATGCCTTCTAACAGGCGGGCAATAGCCTCGGGCGACGGCAACTGATCCTTTAGGGAACCCCTGCATAACCCCAACACTGGATTGCTTCGCTTCGCTTGCAATGACGGTATTGGCTGAATCCATTGACCTTCCTGCTCAGTCATTGCGAGGATCAAAGCGACGAAGCAATCCAGAAAAAGGGTTGTGCAGAGTTTCCTTAGCTTCTTCGGCAGCGTCTTGGTGATTTCGTAGGTCGCTACGCCAATAGGCTTCTTTGTGGCGAGCAGGGCGTACTCGACGATGGTGCGCGTTTTCTCCTTGCACAGGATGATGCCGATGGAGGGGTTTTCGTCCTCCTGTCGCACCTGCGCGTCCAGCGCTGCGAGGTAGAACTGCATCTTGCCGACGAATTCTGGCACGAACTCACCAACCTTCAACTCAATGGCGACCAGCGCGCGCAAGCGCCGGTGAAATAGCAGCAAGTCGATGAAATACTCCTTGCCGTCCACCTCTAGCCGGAACTGGCTGCCCATAAAAGCAAACATGCCGCCCATCGCGCGCAGGAAATCTTCAATGCGGGCGATCAGTGCGTGCTCCATCTCGCGCTCGCTATGCTGTTTGCCCAGCTCGAGAAAGTCGAAGGCGTATTCGTCCTTTACCGCCAGCTTGGCTTGTGCTCGCAGAGCCGGGGTTAAGGTTTGGTCGAAATTGGTCTGCCCGAGCAGCGATTTCTCGTAGCTCTGGTTGTCGATCTGGTGCGCGAGCACGTTCTTTGACCAACCGAACTTGCGCGCCATGCGCAGGTAGAACTCGCGTTGCAGCGGGTCGTCGCATTGTTCGAGGATTACCAGGTTGTGGCTCCAGCCAATTTCTCGCACCAGTGGTGCGAGTTTTGCGCAATCTCTGTAGACCTCGAAAAAATTCTTCATTCGCCACAGATTGGATGCCGAAAATCCCCCCACGCCGGGGAATTCCCGGCGCAGATCGGTGGCGAGCCGTTCCACCACTGCCTTGCCCCAACCTTCGCTAGCTTGCCGCTCCACAATCAGTTGCCCGATATCCCAATACAGGCCGACCAGTTTCTTGTTGACCGCGCGAAGCGCCGCATATTGCGCGGACTGGATGCGCGCCTTGACCTCGGCGAGCAAGGCCGGGTAGTCCTTCGCTGCGCCAATATCTCCAACCAGCGGTTGGGGTTTTTTACTGGTGGTTTTCTTATTCGTCGCCATTGGTGCTCTCTTCGGCGGTGGGTTTGTTCGTTGCGCCCACAATGATACCAAATCGTCATCAATGGAGTTGACAGATAGTTATGGCATGTCCATTAAACGTTTGTTTGACGGCCGAGAGGAAAGGAAAAATTTTGATGGTGTGACGAAGTAATAGAGCAACAGGGACAAGTAGGAGCTTGACACTAAACCATCTGCAGATTACACTGCAGATGATTATTCAGATTTTACTGAAATTATCTGAGAAGATATCCAAGATGGAAAGGCCCATTGCACTCAAGATGCTGTCAGAGGGTAAGATTACGGTTCATCGGGTACGAACCGAACCGTTGAACATTGCAACTCTGAACATCACAACCAATGCACCTGCTGTGCTTGTCGCACGCAAAGCGACAATGCTGACTGAATTGGAGAGCGGAATTGTCGATGCATCTGACATTATTGCAGCGGCAGATGGCGATTGGAGCAATGCCATTCTTGTCTTGGCTGAAAATATTGAAGTTCAGCAAAACAAATTTCCGTCGCAGACTAATAATTCGGTTGGCGATGAACGTTTCTTTCAGTCGGTAGAGAAGCTCGCGCCATTTCTCTTACCCCTGAGCCGCAGAACTGTCGAGTTAATCCGATCCGCCGGCGTAGAAGGGGAATTGGTTGAACACTCGCAGGGGCGGTGGATAAATTCTCCACTAAACATCTTTACCCTGAGAGTGCAGCCGCAAAGGAGAAACCTCCAGTTCACTCTCTACGGCAATCCATCCAGCTATGAGCACGACGGGTTTTTGGACCAAGACCGGCCCGGCTATTCCAGAGGAGTAGCCCACAGAGGAGTGAAAACAGAAGACGATGCTAAGAAATTGGCAGCATTAGTGAAACAATCATATGCCCGCAAAACAAAAATGGTCGAGGCGTAACCGTCATGGTGCCTGACCCAAACAAAAAACGCGGGACTACCGTCGCGTTCCCGCAACTGGGCAAATCGCGCTGGCGGCAGATTGAATTTGACCCAGCCGCCCAACGCGAGCTAGGCAAGCTTGACCCGCAAACCGCCTGCCGCATCCTCGCCTTCCTGGATAACAGTGTCGCCAAACTCGACGACCCACGTAGCATTGGCGAAGCCCTCAAAGGCTCAGAACTGGGAACATTCTGGAAGTACCGCGTAGGCAACTACCGAATCATTGCCAGCATCGAGGATGGCGCATTACGCATCCTCGTCGCGCGCATCGGCAACCGTAAGCAGGTTTACCGGAAATGACTGAATCTGCCCCGCAGAAAAAACTTGGCGATGGCACAGCGCCTGAAACCGAAATCAGGCGAAAAACCTCACTCCCACTCAATCGTCGCAGGCGGCTTGCTCGACACATCATAAGTAACGCGGTTGATGCCGCGCACTTCGTTGATGATGCGGTTCGATACCCGTTTCAGGAGCGGCCAGGGGAGTTCCGCCCAGTCCGCAGTCATGAAGTCGGTGGTCTGCACGGCGCGGAGCGCCACGGCGTATTCGTAGGTGCGGCTGTCGCCCATTACGCCTACGCTCTTGACGGGCAGGAAGACGACAAACGCCTGGCTGACGAGGTCGTACCAGCTTTTGCCGCTGTTCGGTTCGATGGTGGAGCGCAGTTCGTCGATGAACACCGCATCGGCGGCGCGGAGCATGTCTGCGTATTCCTTTTTGATTTCG
>WREK01000208.1 GCA_009779355.1 Betaproteobacteria bacterium
GATCCCGCCTTGTGACTTTCTTCTTGGCCGCGTACTCCAGTTCGGAAAAACTCGATTGCATGGCTGTCTCCCTATGATTTCTTGAACGCCTGAGATTATATAATTAAATAGCATATTGTGCAAAGGTTTGAATAAATCAGCGCCTCCTTAAATGACCCTCAATCGTTAAACGGGCGCTTAGCTTTTGAGAGCCATTCATTCGCGGGAACTTTGTCAGCAGTCTGAGGCGGGAATTTCGAAAACGAGCAGGCGCGTCCGCCGCCGGTCAGCGACTTCGATGACGCGGTTTGGCTCGACGCCGGGAATCCCGAAGCTGTTGCTGACGAACAGGCTGCCGGGTTTCATTTCTCGCCGGGCTTTTTCCCAGACATCGGGCATTGGCACAGGGGAGAGGAAGGCGTAGACGAGGTCGTACCCCGCCCAGGATCGGGCGAAAAAATTACCCCGGATGACTGTGGTTGCGGGGCCTGCCCGCAGGCGGGCGAGGGCGAAAGGCGCGGGGGCGTTTTCGATGCCGGTCAAGCGCGCGTCCGGACGCTGCCGTGCAAAGGCGATGAGAAATGACCCGATCCCGCAGCCGACATCGAGCACCTCGATGGGGCCGGGCGGCAACAGCCCGGCCATGGCGCAGGCGGTTTGCCGGTTGGTGAGGAAAAGCGGCGCCTGGGTACGGTAGCTGCTCCAATAGATCAGCGCGAAAACGGCAAACGCGGTCAGCCACACGCCGGACGGAACCCCGAATGCGTGCGTGGCGAAGGCCAGCGGCGTGAAGGCGAGATGGATCGGTAGCCACCACCGCGCGCTCCGCAACACCGCCGCCACGGCTATTGCGGCAATGGCTTGGCTGAACGCCAGGATCCACACCCCATCCGGCAACAACCCAAACTGCCCAAGCAGCCAAACCACGCCCCAACCGCAGAACTGGGCAAGCAGGGCCTTGAGGGCAGGGGGGAAGGAGGAAAGGCGCATTTAGGGAAACGCTGAACAATTCCTGAGCGTTCTGGCATCGCAGGCGCGGGTTTCAAACCCGCCCAAAACATAGCCTGCAAGCCGACAAACGGACATGGATGTGTTTGAAACCCGCACCTGTGCTGCCCGGATGGAATAAATCAGCGTGTTTTTAGAGTGTTTTTGATTCATGTGTATTTATTTTTGCGCATATTTCCCTCTCCCGCTTGTGGGAGAGGGTGGCGCGAAGCGCCGGGAGAGGGAAAGAATGCACGAGCTTTGGCTGAAACCGCTTTAGCTGCCGCTTGCCGAATCTGCATGCGCCAATTCACATACCGCCAGCGACATCATGCCGAAAAGGCGGGACTCTTCATGAATAAGACGCGCACTTGCCCGATGGACAAGGCCGCGCACCCACCCTTGGCCGACAAAGGCACGAAAACGGCGGTAGTGCTCTTTCCCGGCTTTACGTTCAATGCCGTGGACAATGGGCTGCAAGAGATAATCGTAATACCGATTTGGCATGCGCCATTCCAGAATGACGACACGGGGCGCAAGGCGCAGGGCTTCCCGGAGGATGGTTTCGGAGCCTGCGCCGGTTTCGTGCGCGACAAGGGAAAGGATCGCGGCATCAAAGGAAGCGTCGGGAAACGGCAAAGGGAACCAGGCGCGGGTAAGGGGCGCGGAAGGGCCGAGGCGGCGCCGGGCCATAGCCAGCATGGCAGGGGAAGCATCAACGCCAAAAGCCCGAATGCCCGCAGTCTGAAAAACGTGCAATTGCTTCCCGGTGCCGCAGCCGATATCAAGTATGCGCTCCCAGTCCTTTTCTTGACAAAACGCGGCAATCCGCTGCCGGGAGGCTGCCAGGAAACGGGCTGTCAGCGCGTCGTAATAAGGTGCGGTGTCCGCATATTCATCCTGTAATGGTGAGGTCAACTCGAATCTCCATGAATGTCAGCAAGTGATTTTGACCTGCTTCCCAAAAACCATACATTGCGCAACTATAATCTATTGTTTCGACACTTGCCGTTACGCTATACAGATGAAAAAAACCATCTCTCGCAAAACCATTCCCGTCCGCATCCTTCCCCTCCTGTTGGGGTTGGCGATGCCCTCCGTGCAGGCTTCGAGCCGTGACTTTGCCGCCTGTCTCGACCGCCTGCGGTTCCAGGCTACCCAGCGCGGCATCTCGAAGGCCACCTTCGATACCCACGCGGCGCGGATCGAACCTGACCTGTCGGTGCTCGAATTGCTCGACGCCCAGCCCGAGTTCAAGACCCCGATCTGGGATTACCTTGCCGGGCTTGTCGACGAGGAAAGGGTGGAAGATGGCCGCGCCATGCTCGAACAATGGCGCGACGTGTTGCGGCAAGTCGAGGGGCGTTTCGGCGTCGATCCGGCTACCGTTGTGGCGGTCTGGGGCGTGGAGAGCAACTTTGGGCGTACCCTCGGCCAGCGCCCGCTTCTCGTTTCGCTGGGCACGCTGGCTTGCATGGGGCGGCGGCAGGAGTATTTTCGCGGTGAATTCCTCTCCACCCTGAAAATCATCGACGAAGGGCATATCGCGGCAGAACGCCTGACCGGTTCCTGGGCGGGCGCGTTCGGGCAAACGCAATTCATGCCGTCCACTTTCTTGCAGCTTGCGGTCGATTTCGATGGCGACGGGCGGCGCGACCTCGTTGACAGCGTTCCTGATTCGCTCGCTTCTACCGCCAATTTTCTGCACCGTGGCGGCTGGCGGAGCGGGGAGGCTTGGGGCTTCGAGGTCAAATTGCCCCCTGGGTTCGACACCTCCGGTGCCGGCCGCCGCAACAAGCGCCCCATGTCCATGTGGGTCGGGCGCGGTGTGAAGCTCGCAAACGGCGAACCGTTGCCTGCCGGTGGCCCGGATCGTGCCCTGTTGCTTCCGGCTGGCGAAAATGGGCCAGCCTTTCTCGTCGGTAAGAATTTCGATGTCATCTACGGCTACAACGCTGCCGAAAGCTACGCGCTCGCCATTGCTCACCTTTCCGACCGCCTGCGGGGCGGCGAAGTTTTCCGCACCCCCTGGCCCACCGACGACCCCGGTATTTCCAGGGCTGAACGGCGCGACCTCCAGCGCCTCCTGATCGAGCGTGGGCACGATATCGGCACAGCCGATGGCATGATCGGCACAAAAACACGCCAGGCCATTGTCCAGGAACAAAAAACCCTTGGTCACGAGCCGAATGGCCGGGCCGGCTGGCGGATACTGGAAGCCCTCCGGTCAATGGAGGGAAAATGACCGAAAGACGTATGACAATAGGGTATACGTTGGGGTGAGCGCAACGAACCCCAACGTACAGGGGCAAAGGGATTGCGGCAACGTTGGGGTTCTATATGAACGCCTCCCTTTGTGCAAGCCTTTGCATGTTTTAACCGACAGGATAGGTTGCAGCTCTATATCCGGCCTTGTTGCAGCCTGTCTTGCCGCTGCTGGCC
>WREK01000209.1 GCA_009779355.1 Betaproteobacteria bacterium
GACTTCAAAACTCAACTCAACGATGCCAACTTCCGTCTGGCCAAGTTTGCGGAGCACGGCGTCGCTGACAAGCTCCAAAAACGCCTGGGCTTCCAGCAGGACGCCTCTGCGCTCACCCGCATGAAGGAGCGGGTAGATAACTTCATCCTCGCCTTGGGCAGCCTGATCGCCGAGCATGAGGACGAGTTGCGCAACGTAACGAGCTACGTGTCACGGCAGAACCCGGACTTCTTCGCTGCGTACTACGCCGAATTTTCCAACCTCGTTGCCAAGGTCGATCAACTCAAGCAGGTCGAGCAAGAATCGCGCGCTATCGCGGGTCGCCTCAAGACCAAACAGAGCGAGTTTGAAGGCGCAAGCAAGAGCCTTCAGGAGGAATTTGCACAAGTTGAGCGGCAATTGGCCCAGGAACTCAAACAAACCGGCATGACTGCCATCCAGCCGGACGATTTTATGGCCCAGCAGCAGCGCAAAACCAAGGCGGAACAAATGTTGGAGGCGCTGACCAAGCAGGAATCGCAGCAGACCAGCATTCGCGGTGCCTTGTTTGCCGAGATCGACAAGCTCAACGAGCTTTGGCTGCGCGAATTCAACACCATCAAGGCGGAGCTGGATCGCGTGAACGCTGGCCACGCCGCCCTGCAGATCGAGGCCGAATTTAAAGGCGACAAGGAGGCTGCCATCAGCTTCATGCAGCATCTCTTCAAAGGCAGCAACATCCGCGAAACCACTCTGCGAGCGGTCATGGAGGACTGCGCCGATTTCGGCGGACTCCTGCGTGCCATGCCGGCGGCTTTGACAAAGGCAGGAAGCACACCCGATGTCTTTGAGAAGACCTTCATGCAGAACTTGGCCGAGTTCGTCACCTGGCAGGTGTCCAACCGCTTTGTCATCCGCTATCGTGGTAAGGAACTGAAGCACCACTCGCT
Organism: Betaproteobacteria bacterium; assembly: GCA_009779355.1. Classification (GTDB taxonomy): domain Bacteria; phylum Pseudomonadota; class Gammaproteobacteria; order Burkholderiales; family Rhodocyclaceae; genus WRNU01. Next base: position 930 of record WREK01000209.1, read on the forward strand.
CGGGCAGCGTGCTTCGGCGCTGCTGTTGTACGTACTCAGCCAACGGCAGAACGACGTGATCATCATCGACCAGCCGGAGGACGATCTGGACAACCAGACCATCTACGATGATGTGATCAAGCTGCTGCGTGAGATGAAGCCTCACGCCCAATTCATCTTTGCCACCCACAACGCCAACTTCCCTGTGCTGGGTGACGCGGAACAGGTGCATGCCTGCCAATACCAGGACGAGAAGGTCGACACGCAAAGTGGCAGCATCGACGCACACCCGGTGCAAGAAGCTATCATCAACATCTTGGAAGGAGGTCAGGAAGCCTTCAACCGCCGCAAAGAGGTTTACAACCTATGGAAACCACAGAACTGATTGATCTACTCAGCCGAGGCGAGGACAGCTGCCGCCAATTCAAGGAAAACTTCACCAATGCTGATAACTTAGCGGCTGAGATCGTCGCTTTCAGTAACACAGCAGGCGGGAAGATATTCATTGGCGTGCAGAATGATGGCTCTGTGCTCGGCCTATTAGGCGCAGACATTGATCGCTTGAACCAGCTTATTTCAAACAGCGCATCCCAAAACGTTCGTCCTGCTGTGAATCCATTCACCGTGAACGTGCCACACCCAAATGGCACGGTGATGGTGGTCTCCATTCCGGAAGGTGTCAGCAAGCCTTACATGGATAGAAGCGGCGCTATCTGGGTGAAAAACGGCTCAGACAAGCGCCGCGCTACCTCGCGTGAGGAGCTTCAGCGCCTGTTTCAGCAGGCGGGCTTGGTGCATGCCGACGAAACGCTAGTTGCGGGCTTGGGCGCGAGCGACGTGGACATGCCTTATTTCGAAACCTTCTTTGAGCAGCAATTCGGCGAGCAACTGACCGGGCACAGCCAGCCACTGCAGCAGTTGCTGACCAACATGAACCTGATGAACCAGGGCCAGCTTAATGTGGCGGGCAGCCTGGTGTTCGCCAAGGCACCGCAGTACGCGCTGCCTGCTTTCATCGTCAAGGCCGTCGCTTTTGTCGGCAACCAGATCGAAGACGAACGCTACATCGATAGCCGCGACATCATCGGTAAGCTGGCCGATGTATTCCAGCAGACGTTGGGTTTCATCGTTGCCAATACCCGCGCCGCTCAGGGCGAGCAGGGTTTCAACTCGCAAGGCCAAGCTGAGATTCCGCGCATCGTCTGGGAAGAGTTGATCGCCAACGCCCTCATCCACCGCGACTACTTTATCAGCGCCCCGGTGCGCGTGCTGGTGTTTGCGGATCGCGTCGAGATCATCAGTCCCGGTCACCTGCCCAACAACCTGACCATCGAGAACATCAAGGCCGGCAATTCCAATATGCGTAACCCCATTCTCGCCTCCTTCGCTGCCAAGCTTCTGCCCTATCGGGGTCTGGGAAGCGGCCTGCTGCGCGCCATCCGGGCCTGGCCTCACATCGAACTGGTCGACGACCTCGCTGGCAATCTGTTCAAGGCCATCGTCGCACGTCCTCAAGAGCAAGCCGTATGAGCGAGAACCCTATATAACCAATGGGCTTATTGCCCAATTTCACACGAATCCTTACGGTCACCCTAGCGCGTCAGGGCATTTTGGTGGGATTGAATGAAGAACGTTGTAAGAAGGGGCGGGAAACCTTACGCGTATCAAACCTTCTTCATCAGCCGCCACATCGCTGTCATCTGGGTAGCGCCGATAATGACGGGTATTGTGAAGACGGACGCCATGATCATGGACAGAACGAACATCGTATATGTATTGCTCAAAGAATCAGTCTGGACGTTCAAGGCGCTTTCCTCACCGGTTACGTGTTCATCAGCATCTAACTTTATACAGATGCTCATTATGGCACGAACAAAGGGAGTATTTTTGTTGCAAACGACTACCCCCTTCATACGTAGACATACGAATGAAGGGGGAAAACATCTTGTTTCATCCAAAAACGCGGCCACCGCGTGTCTGGATGCTCCCGCAATTATTTAGCAGGTACTTGGGCGTCAGCGGCAGGAGCTGCGTCAGCCGGATTGGCTTCCGCCGGATTGGCTTCCGCCGGATTGGTTTCAGCCGGATTGGTTTCAGCCGGATTAGTTTCAGCCGGACTGGCATCAGTGGCAGCGGCAGGTTCCGCTTGCTGTTGCATATCTACCTGCGGAGCCGGAGGAGGAGTATCGTCTTTTTTGCCATCGCAAGCAGTAACAGCAAGAGCCAGAAGAGCCGCAGCAAAGAGAGGGTATTTCATCTTTTTTTCCTTGTGTGTTGGTGAGGAAGAAAGATCGCAGTAAGGATGAAAAAAACTCCAAACCACGAACTTGGCAATCCTATCACGCATAGCTTGAGCATGCACCTATCAGTGCGAATTGTGGGCTTAGATATTGAACATACTGGATATACACAAAAAATATACTGTATTGATGAATCAAACAAAAGAACCATAA
>WREK01000210.1 GCA_009779355.1 Betaproteobacteria bacterium
GCTCGCTTTTTCTACCTCGGCGAGGCGGCCACCCGCCAACTCGGCAGGCGCGAACTGCGCCAGCTTATTGACCGCAAGGCATTCGAGCGTAAGGAAATCGCCAATGCGCAACTGACCGAGACCTCCGCCATTGCGCTCGACACCTTCAAAGACCCCTACCTGCTGGACGTGCTTGGGCTGCACGACGGCTATCTGGAAACCGATCTCGAAGCCGCCATCTTGCGGGAACTGGAGAGCTTCATTCTGGAACTGGGTGGCGGCTTCACCTTCGTCGAGCGCCAGAAGCGCATGATCATCGACGGTGAGGATTTTCATCTCGACCTGCTCTTTTTCCATCGCAGGCTGAAGCGGCTGGTGGCGGTGGAATTGAAGATCGGCAAGTTCAAGGCCGGACACAAGGGGCAGATGGAACTTTACCTCGGCTGGCTCAACCGCTACGAGCGGCAGGAAGGCGAAAATGCACCCATTGGCCTGATCCTCTGTGCCGAGAAGAACCGCGAGCAGATTGAACTGCTGCAACTCGGACAGGACAACATCATGGTGGCAGAATACTGGACAGTGTTTCCAGAGCGCCCTGTGTTCGAGCGAAAAATCCACGCCTTGCTGGCAAGCGCGCGGGAACAGGTGGCGCGGCGTAAGGCTTTATTGCCGAACCGGAAAAAGGAAGGCACATGACCCCAACCGACACCAGCGAAAAGGAACTGGAACGCCTGATCGTCCGCCATCTGGCCGGTATCAGCGAACATCCGCCCGTTGCCGCAAACACATCTCAGGGGCCTGAGAAGGTTTACGCGCCGGGCGGCTATGTGCTGGGGCGTGCATCCGACTACAACCGCGACGTGGCGCTGGACACCGTGCAACTGCTGGCCTTCCTGCAAGCCACACAGCCTAAAGCAGTGGAAACACTGGAATTGGCCACTGAGGGCATCAAGCGCGCACAGTTCCTGTACAGGCTGCAAGGCGAAATCACCAAGCGCGGCGTGGTGGACGTGCTGCGCAAAGGGGTGAGCCACGGCCCGGCCAGGGTCGATCTCTACAAAATGCTGCCCACGCCGGGCAATCCGGCTGCATCTGATGCTTTCAGCAAAAACATTTTCAGCATTACCCGGCAGGTACGCTACAGCAATGATTCCAGCTACGAACTGGACTTGGTGATTTTCATTAACGGCTTGCCGGTGCTGACCTTCGAGCTAAAAAACTCGCTGACCAAGCAGACGGTGGCGGATGCCATTGTCCAATACCAGACGACACGCAACCCGAACGAGTTGCTGTTTCAATTGGGGCGTTGCATTGCGCATATGGCGGTGGATGATGCCGAAGTGTATTTCTGCACACGCCTGACCGGAAAGTCCTCATGGTTCCTGCCGTTCAACAAGGGCTGGAAAAGCGGCGCGGGCAACCCGCCGAACCCCGATGGCCTGAAAACCGATTACCTGTGGAAAGAGGTGCTGAAAAAGGAGTCGTTGGCCAACATCATCGAAAATTACGCACAGATCGTTGAGGTAGAAGAAAAAACCGAGAACGGCAAAAGAAAGAAAAAGCGCGAACAGATATTCCCGCGCTTCCATCAGTTGCGCACCGTTCGCGCCCTGTTGCGCCGCACGAGCGAGGACGGTGTAGGCAAGCGTTACCTGATCCAGCACTCGGCGGGCAGCGGCAAGAGCAACACCATTGCGTGGCTTGCGCACCAGTTGGTGGAATTGCGCACCGCCGCCGATCCGATGACGGTGCAGTTCGATTCCATCATCGTCATCACCGACCGGCTCGCGCTGGACACGCAGATCGCGCGCACCATCAAGGGCTATGACCATGTAGCTTCGATTTTCGGACACTCCGACAGTGCGCAGGAATTGCGCGAATATTTGCGCCGGGGCAAGAAGATCATCGTCACTACGGTGCAGAAATTCCCCTTCATCCTCGACGAACTGGACGACCTGTCGGGCAAGAAATTCGCGCTGCTGATCGACGAGGCGCATTCCAGCCAAGGCGGCAAAACCACGGCCAGGATGCACGAGGCGCTGTCCGGCAAGGCCGACGAGGAAACCTTTGAGGAGGACACCACGCAGGACGCGGTGAATGCGGAAATTGAAAAGCGCATCGCCTCGCGGCGGATGCTCTCCAACGCCAGCTATTTCGCCTTTACCGCCACGCCGAAACAAAGGACACGGGAATTGTTCGGCGAAAAAACCGTGGTCGGCGACGAGGTGAAGTTCCGTTCGCCGGAGGAATTGGCCTATACCACCAAGCAGGCCATACAGGAGGGATTCATCCTCGACGTGATCGCCCACTACACCACGGTGGACAGCTTCTACCACGTCGCCAAGACGGTGGAGAACGACCCGGACTTCGACAAGATACGGGCGCTGAAGAAGATTCGCCACTTCGTCGAATCGCACGACAAGGCCATTCGGTACAAAGCCGAGATCATGGTCGATCATTTCATTGCGCAGGTGATTGGTGCGAAGAAGATCGGCGGCAAGGCACGGGCGATGATCGTGTGCAATGGCATTGCGCGCGCCGTCGACTACTGGCGCGAGGTGTCGGACTATCTCGTCCGGATCGAAAGCCCGTACAAGGCCATCGTCGCGTATTCGGGCGAGTTTGAAGTGGGCGGCGTGAAAAAAACCGAGGCCGACCTCAACGACTTTCCGAGCAAGGACATTCCCGACAACCTCAAGCAAGACCCGTATCGCTTCCTGATCGTTGCCAACAAGTTCGTGACCGGCTTTGACGAGCCGCTGTTGCACACGATGTACGTAGATAAGCCGTTGGCAGGCGTGCAGGCGGTGCAGACGCTCTCAAGGCTGAACCGTGCGCACCCGCAGAAGCACGACACTTTCGTACTGGATTTTGCCGGCAACGCGGCAAGCGTGAAGGATGCTTTTCAGGATTACTACCGCGTCACTACCCAGATCGGGGAAACTGACGCCAACAAGCTGCACGATCTGAAAGCCGAACTGGATGGCAGGCAGGTGTATAGCTGGCAGCAGGTGGAAGACTTGGTGGCGCTGTATCTGGGTGGGGCAGACCGCGACAAGCTCGACCCCATCCTTGATGTGTGCGTGGAGGAATACAACAAAAATTTGGACGAGGACGGCCAGGTCGAATTCAAGGGCAAGGCCAAGACTTTCGCACGCAACTATGGTTTTCTCGCCGCGATCCTGAACTACGGTCATCCGGCGTGGGAGAAGCTATCGATCTTTCTGAACTTCCTCATCCCGAAGATGCCCGCGCCGAAAGAGGAAGACCTGTCGAAGGGAGTGCTCGACACCATCGACATGGACAGCTACCGCGTGGAAGTGCAGGCGGCGTTCAAGATGTCGATGGATGATATAGATGCCACAATCGAACCC
>WREK01000211.1 GCA_009779355.1 Betaproteobacteria bacterium
GGCTATGCAACCATCATTGATTTCGCGTATCGTATCGCCTGGGATCAAAGGAGCGGCTCTTGGCGTATACAACACCCTGCAATCCGTTGGGCTTTTTCTTGGCGGCGCCATTGGCGGCTGGGTCGTCCAGCGGTATGGGGAAACTGCCGTCGGCTGGTGCTGCGGCACAATTGCCCTGGCATGGCTGGCGCTCTCCATCGCCCATCCGTTGTCGCCGCCGCACAAAACCGGTTCCGCCCGCTGTCAGACATGATGTAACACTTACACCCAAACAAACTTTTACAGGAGAATCGCATGGCTTCCGTCAACAAAGTCATCCTCATCGGCAACCTGGGCCGCGACCCGGAAATCCGCTATATGCCCAACGGCGACGCGGTCTGCAACGTCAATCTCGCCACAACTGAAAGCTGGAACGACAAAGTAAGCGGCGAGCGCCGCGAAGCCACGGAATGGCACCGGGTCGTGCTATTTCGCAAGCTCGCGGAAATTGCCGGGCAATACCTGAAAAAAGGCTCCCAAGTCTATTTCGAGGGCCGCATCCGTACCCGCAAATGGCAGGACAAGGACGGCGTCGACCGCTACACCACAGAAATCGAAGCCCAGGAAATGAGGATGCTTGGACGCCGGGAAGGCGGCGGCGACGCGCCGATGCCACGTGACCAGGATACCGCCCCGGATACCCGTCAGGCTTCGTCTACTGCTAAGGTTTCGGCGGGCGACTCCGGCGGGTTCGGCAACTTCGACGACGATATTCCGTTTTGAGTGGTTCGGTAACCAGCCCAGTGCCTTGAAGGTGCGAGTCCTGCCACAGTAGTTGGCTAGTCTGTCTGTCATAGGGTCATCTACTTCGCAGCCGACCTCGCATCTTTTGCCCTGGAACGTTCATGCATGTTTGAGACAACCACATATAACGACCCTGTTGTGCTTGATCCAGTGGTTCGGGCGCGTTGGGCATTCCTCGAGACAAGTTCCGCTACGGCTGTACTGCGATCAGTTTGTCCTGCGGAGTGGGCAGACATTACGGATGTCTTGCGAACATTTCAGCTCGATCCCATTCGATGGCTGTGTGCGGGCGGCAATCGCGGCAATATTGCACGGGAGATCGACAATATGTTCTCTCAGCGCGGTTGGCGCGAGATGCGCTTGGATTTGATGACTCAAGGCATTTTGATATCGCGTAGCAATCAGATCGTGGAAAAATTGGCTCCTCTCCACCAGGAGGGCTATCTGGTAGACAATTTCAAGGGGCGTGTTGTCCTTGACGTGGCGTGGAACGCGAAAGACGGCAATCTTGATCGGGATCTGTCTGCATATCGTTCTTGGCATGAAGCTGGAGTGATCTCCGCTGCCGTGCTTATTACCCAGGATAGGGTTCGGCTCAAGCAGCTTGCAGAACGGCTTTGGGGGGAATATCAACAATCGCTACCGGAGGATCAGAGAAAACCAAAGCTGCCTATTGACCCCAGCACATCGACCACCACAAACCTCGAAAAAGCGGTGCTTCGCGTCAGGCGAGGAGTTATGGGAACATGCCCGCTGCTTGTGGTTGCTGCAACTCCTGAAACCTGGAACCAACAACCCTACTTACCCGTTTGAGTGAAATCGAATTCATAGTTTCGCAGGTTTTGCGATCTGCGCCCACGTGGGCGAAATGACGTGTCAGCAGCCTTCAAGAGGGAGCGGATCCTCTGGATTGAATAGCCCGCTTCTTCGGCGAGCAACCTGATGCTCTGGCCTTGCTCATACTGCTGGCGAAGCCTTTCACCGATAGCTCCAGCCCTGTCTTTGCTTACATGCTCATTGGGAATCAGCTGTGGCAAGATTGAACCGCCTTCGTATCCTTTGTGAACGGTGCCTCGTGGCGTAACGTCGTCCGATGATTCGTCGCCCCACACTGACCAGCCTGAACGGGCATGACGCGCAAACATCTCGATATATGCTCCGGGAGAACATGCTTCAATCAGATCGTACTGCTCATCAGGTTTGCGCGAATGCTCGCGTTTGCGTGTCTCCATCATGTTCACCTGAGAACGGCCTGGAGCCAGTGTCCGCATGGAACCTTTGACTCCGAACAACAATAGCTCAGTTACGTTGCGGAAATAGAAACCGACCCCTCGCCCGTCCGGACCCCCATCCTTGCGCCGTTTTGCCCACACGATGTTTGATACGTACCGGAAGCCCCAGGCTTCCATGACCTTCAAGCCATCGGGAAGCAGTGCATTGGGAACCCACAGGTATAGATGGGCATTAGGGGCAAGTACCTTCCTGACGTCAATCGCCATGATGGCGTCCAGTGACATCGTCGAGTACCGATCCAGCCGCCGATGTTCGGGGGCAACTTTTCCTGTGCGGTTCGTAAAACGCCAAGGCGGGTCAGCCAAGACGGTGAAAAATCCCCCAGCAACTTCCGGTAGCGGTTTGAGATCGGTTTCAGGGCGGAGAGGCTTTGTATTCACAAACGCAATACTATCACAAAAAGATCTTTTAAAAGATCTTTTTGTGATAGCGGCCTGATATGCACTACGATGAGTTAACTCATATGCTCAAAGCTCATACTTGCGTAGTTTCTGTTGCATTCCGTGGGACACATGGACTCAAGGTTGTCGACATCATCAATGGTCGCACCTAAAATCTGCCATCTGCCAAGGAGCGTTGCGACCCGCAAATGCCGGGCCAGGCTTGGCAACTTGAAGTAACGGCGCTCGCAAACCTACGCCGGTTTGCTGCGCCGTTTGTATTTTCAGGCGCAGACCAGGCAAAAAACCGAGGAAACAATGCAGCCCGACCGAACCAACGAACTCCGCCAACTGCTCACCCGCCGCATCCTGGTGCTGGATGGGGCGATGGGCACGATGGTCCAGCGGCATGGGCTGACGGAAGCCGACTACCGGAGCGAACGCTTCCAAGGCCATCCAAAGGAAATCAAGGGCAATAACGATGTGCTCGTGCTCACAAAGCCCGAGGTGATCGGCGGTATTCACCGTGCGTATCTGGAGGCCGGGGCGGATATCGTCGAGACGTGCTCGTTCAACGCAACCCGGGTGTCGCAGGCGGATTACAGCCTCTCGGACATCGCCTATGAGTTGAATGTGGCAAGCGCCCGGTTGGCGCGCGGGCTGTGCGACGAATTCACCATGCGCACGCCGGACAGACCCCGTTTTTGCGCGGGCGTGCTGGGGCCGACTTCGCGCACGCTGTCGATTTCGCCGGATGTGAATGACCCCGGTTTCCGCAATATCGAATTCGATGCGCTTGCCGACGATTATTTCGACGCAGCGCGCGGCCTGATGGATGGCGGGGCCGATTTGCTGCTCATCGAGACGGTGTTCGACACGCTGAAC
>WREK01000212.1 GCA_009779355.1 Betaproteobacteria bacterium
AAGACGGGGGGGTGGGTAAAGCGGGTACATGACCCCTGTAGTTCCTCTGGTACGGCCAACGAAAATGCCAACCCTTGCGGGGGGAGGCGTTCATTTCATTCGCAGGCTCACCCCAACCTATGCAGACCTGCTCCCCAACCCCCCCTGAAAAAAACCGGGGGTTCGTCAACAGTCTGATGGCGCGAAGCGCCGGAGCGATCAAGTGGTAACCTTTCCTTGAACTCTCGTCTCCCAATAGATATAATCCGCCGTTTCCTGACGAACCGACCAAGATAAGAGTAGACGCACATGGCTCTCGACAATGCAACCAAGGCGCAGATCGTTACTGATTATCAGCGCACCCAGGGCGACACCGGGTCGCCCGAAGTCCAGGTCGCGCTCCTGACCGCGCGCATCAACGGACTGACTGGCCATTTCAAGGAACACGGCAAAGATCACCATTCCCGCCGTGGCCTGCTAAGAATGGTCAGCCGCCGCCGTAAGCTTCTCGACTACCTGAAAGATCGAGATGTTGAGGCTTACCGTAAACTGATCGAACGGCTAGGCCTGCGCAAGTAAAGTTCTTTCGCAAGCTTTTCCCGCCAAAACAACCGGCCCGATAATGCCCCCAATGGCAGGATAAACAAGCCGGGACGGCTCCCGTAGCGGGCTTCCCGGCTTTTGTCATTTCCGCTCCGAACAACCTCATTGCCGTGCAGCCCACGGTAATCACGCTCAAAGGAATTCCCCTTGCCTACCTCGACCAAAAAAACCTTCACCTGGGGCACACACACCGTCACTCTCGAAACCGGCGAAATCGCCCGCCAGGCCGACGGCGCAGTCGTCGTCAGCATGGACGATACCGTGGTACTTGCCTCCGTTTGCGCATCAAAGGATGTCAAACCCGGACAGGACTTCTTCCCTCTCACCGTCGATTACGTCGAAAAGTTCTATGCCGCTGGCCGTATCCCCGGCGGTTTCTTTAAGCGCGAAGGACGTCCCACCGAAAAGGAAACGCTCACTTCCCGCCTGATCGACCGTCCCCTCCGCCCACTTTTCCCGGACGGCTTCTATAACGAAGTCCAGGTCATCGCCCTCGTACTGTCCCTGAACCCCGAAGTCGACGCGGACATCCCGGCAATGATCGCCGCCTCTGCCGCGATGGCAATCGCGGGCGTCCCCTTCAACGGCCCGATTGGCGCGGCACGGGTCGGCTACGCCAACGGCCAGTACCTGCTCAACCCCACCACCACCCAACTTGCCGCCAGCGAACTCAATCTCGTTGTCGCCGGTACGGAAACGGCGGTGCTGATGGTCGAGTCTGAGGCGCAGGAACTCTCCGAAGAAGTCATGCTCGGCGCGGTACTCTACGGTCACGAACAAATGCAGCACGCCATTCGCGCCATCAATGAACTAGTCGAAATTGCCGGCAAACCTGAATGGGACTGGCAGCCGCCTCCCAAAAACGAGGCGCTGGCTGCACGCGTCACCGAACTGGCCGGCACCCATCTTGAACAGGCTTTCGCCATCACCAGCAAACAGGCGAGAAGCACACGTCTGGCCGAAATCGAAAAAGCGACGCTGGCCGCCGTCATTGAAGGCGCCGACGCGCCCCCTTCCGAAAACGAAGTCCGGGAAATCCTCTTCACCCTGGAATCGAACATCGTGCGTGGCCGCATCCTCAACGGCGAACCGCGCATCGACGGGCGCGACACCCGCACCGTGCGCCCAATCGAAATCCGCACCGGCGTACTGCCGCGCACCCACGGCTCGGCCCTGTTCACCCGTGGCGAAACCCAGGCCCTGGTCGTCGCCACGCTTGGCACCGGCCGCGATGAACAGATCATCGACGCCATTGCGGGCGAATACCGCGAAAACTTCATGCTGCACTACAACTTCCCGCCTTTCTGCACAGGTGAGACGGGCCGTTTCGGCGCAACCAAACGGCGTGAAATCGGCCACGGCCGGCTCGCCAAGCGTGCGCTGGTCGCCGTGCTGCCCAAGCCGGCAGACTTCAGCTATACCATCCGCCTCGTCTCCGAAATCATGGAATCCAACGGCTCCTCCTCGATGGCCTCGGTCTGTGGCGGCTCGCTCGCGCTGATGGATGCCGGGGTGCCGGTCAAAGCGCACGTCGCAGGCATTGCAATGGGGCTCATCAAGGAAGGCAACCGTTTTGCGGTGCTCACCGACATTCTGGGCGATGAAGACCACCTCGGCGATATGGATTTCAAGGTAGCGGGCACGGAAAACGGCATCACTGCGCTGCAAATGGACATCAAGATACAGGGCATCACCGGGGAAATCATGAAGGTTGCCCTTTCGCAGGCGGGCGAAGGCCGCCGCCACATCCTTGGCCTGATGAAGCAGTCCATTGACCACGCGCGCGGTGAAGTCTCCGAATACGCCCCGCGCATGATCACGATGAAGATCAACCCGGAAAAAATCCGGGACGTCATCGGCAAGGGCGGCTCCATCATTCGCGCCATGCAGGAAGAGACTGGAACCGTAATCGAAATCGAAGACGATGGCAGTATCACCATCTCCAGCGTCAGCGCCGAAGGCGCGCAGGAAGCGAAATCACGCATTGAGATGATTACCGCCGAAGTCGAAATCGGCAAAGTCTACGAAGGAACCGTGCAGCGGCTGCTCGAATTTGGCGCCATCGTCAACATCCTACCTGGGCGTGACGGCCTGCTGCACATCTCGCAAATCGCCCACGAGCGCGTCAACAACGTGGCCGACTACGTCAAGGAAGGCCAGAGCGTGCGCGTAAAAGTGCTCGAAACCGATGATCGCGGCAAAATCCGCCTCTCCATGAAAGCCCTGCTCGAAGCGCCTAAACCACCACAAACAGAGGAGTCCTGACCAAGTTTCCTTGACGGGTGGGCACGTCCTGATTAGAATTCGCCCCTTCCTTCCTCGATAGCTCAGTCGGTAGAGCGACGGACTGTTAATCCGCAGGTCCCAGGTTCGAGCCCTGGTCGAGGAGCCAAAAATCAAAGGCTTGCAGAGATGCAAGCCTTTTGTTTTTTGACCGGGCTAGCACGGGGCTAGCACAAAAAGTGCTCTTCACCCTCACAAAAACAACAGTTCTTTACCGTGTCCGTACCGGTCGAATTTTGAGCAGGGGGGGTACGGACAAAAACCACGACCTCGCCCTGCCTTGGAAAATCAGTTGAACAAATCACCAAAAAATTGTTTAGTTCAACGGCGCCGCGTAAGCGGTAGTTATTCCATTTCTAATTCATAAGTGAATCTAAGAGTGCGTCCATGATCCATGGCCACGACACGATGGAAGCGACCGTATCGGGATTGTCTTGCAGCGTATTGAGGGCCAACGCCAAGTGATCC
>WREK01000213.1 GCA_009779355.1 Betaproteobacteria bacterium
CCGCGCTATCTCAAGGCTGCGCTCATGCGGCTCGACAAACTGCGCATCGAGCCTGCCCGCGACACGAAACTCATGTCCGAGTGGAAAACACTGGCTCAACCCTGGCAACGCGAAGCTGCCGCCAGCGCACGGTGCGGTGCGTCCGTTCCCGAACTGGAAGATTTCCGATGGCTGCTCGAAGAACTGCGCGTCAGCCTTTTCGCCCAAACCCTGAAAACCCCGATGCCGGTTTCGGTGAAGCGTTTGCAGAAGATCTGGGAGAGCAGGCAGAGGTGAGGGGCGTATGTCAGTGGGTAGGGCAGTGGTAATATCACACCTGTTCGACGTATTCACCTCAAAGGAACCTCACCATGTTTGCGAAACCCTACGAATCCGAATTCACCATCTTCATGCGCGAATGGCTGGAAAAAAATCCCGTAGAAAACGAAGTACGGAAAACGGGTCAAGCCCTTTGGTGGAATCGTCCGCAAGACCCCGAAGCAACCCGCCGCTTTGAGGCTGCGCATGTGCCGGTGAATCCGTATTACTATGACATTTCGCATTAGGGCGTTTTGGGTTGAGCGGGCGGCAAGATGCTGCCCCTACGGTTCAAACTACCATCGAATATTTGCGCTATCGCGACCATGACCTTTCCGGCGATTGGGCAGGCTACCGTGAATGCCATGTCAAGCCCGACCTGTTGCTGATTTACCGAAAGTTGGATTCCAACATCCTTCGTCTGGCACGGCTTGGCTCACTTAGCGAGCTTTTCGGTTGTCAGGAAAAATGCTGTTTGAATCAAGTCGTGTCGCGTACCGCCTCTTCCAGAAGGGATTGGGGCACACCAAGCCGTGAGAGTGCCGTCATGAGACGGTCGATCGCAGGCGAATGAGTGGAATACTTCGCCTCGTCCCGGCGCAACCCCTCGCTGATGTACAGCTTCAGAAGGCTTTGATACCCCGCCATTCCGCGCAGGGGCGCAATGGCCTTCATGGAATCCACCACGTCTATCGGGATGCGTAGTGTGATGGAGGTCATCGGACGGTCTTTCATAAGACGCCGCTGGAGCGTGTCAGGGATTGTCATAGTTTCGCCTCTCTTGAGTCGTTACCTTGCGGGCAGAGATGATGCGGATTGCCGTATCCTCGATCTGGATATGCACCACGTATGTTCACGCCGGCCGAAAACTGACCACGTAAAGCAAGCGTTGATGTGCGGAAAACCCAATGACCGCGTCCCGTGCCTCGTCGTTTTGGGTGGCATCGATAACCTGAAATAGAGGGTCGAAGAACACTGTAACAGCTTCCTCGAACATCACGCCTTCGTGTTTTGAGGCATTGGTAAACGCTTTTTTTGCGTTCCACACAAAATCAACGCCAGAAAGGGAATAGCGAATATCCATGATGGTATCGTATCAAAACGTATTGTCTTTGTACATACTTAACAATGATGCAGCGTGAAAAATTAGAATCCCCCAATTACCCCCACGCACTCATCCAACCGCGACAGCAACGGGGCGTGTCCGCAGTGCTCAAATACGGTCAGGCGCGCACGGGGCAGGGCGGCGGCAAGTTGGCGCGCGGCTTCGATTGGCATCAGTGCGTCATCGTTTCCGTGGATGAGGTGTACCGGTTGCCTGATTTCCGCGAGATGCGGGCGCAGGTCGCTTGCCGTGAGGATTTTCAGCCCGTCGGCGAGTGCGGGCAGGGGGGGGCCGGTGTGCGGGACGGCGGCGGCTTCGAGTTGAGGCAGGAGTTGCCGACGGGAGGCATCCCCCAGGGTTTGCAGGGCCAGGAAACGGTTCAAGGTCTGGGTTGGCTGGCTGGTGTACCCGTCGGTGAAGGAAGCCACTACTGTCGCGTCCAGCCCGTGCGGCCAGTCGGGCGTGGATACGAAGCGCGGCGTGGCTCCCAGAAGGATCAGGCGTTTTACATGCTCGAACCGGGTGCGGGCGAGTTCCAGCGCAAGCAGGGCACCGAGCGACCAGCCGATCACGGTGGCGGCTGGGGGCAGTGCGGGGGCGAGCGCGTCAGCCCAGGCGGCAAGCGTTGGTTTTACGTCGGTGGCGTTGCCATCGTGACCGGGCAGGGCGGGAGCATGACTTTCGAAATTTTCCGTGCCGAGCGCCGCTATCAGGGGTTGCCACACCGTCGGGGTCATCGCCCAACCATGCAGGAAGAACAACGGCGTTTTCCGGGTCACAAGGTTTTTTCCAGGCGGTTGATGGCTTCGATGAGACGGTCGATGTCGTCCAGGGTCACGAACCAGACATTTTAAGCCGCTCGCGCATCGTGTCATTCACGAGCGTCTGCCAGCCGCGCCCTGTGGCACGCAAGGCAGCGAGTACGTCGGGGTCGAAACGGATCGCCGTGAGAACTTTCAGTGGAGCCTTTCCCTTGCCACGTTTGCGGCGCATGGCGAGCTTGGACTTGAGTTCTTCATAAGAATGGCTGACGAAGGCATCCTTACGCGCCGCTACCTCTTCAGGTGTTGGCGGGCGATCTTCACCAGGAGCATCATGAATGAGTTTTTCCCATTGCGATGGGTCAGCGGGAAAGTTCTTGGGTAAAGTATCTGATTTCATGTTTTTCCGCCTTGCGCAGGCTGATGACGTGCAAATTTTCGCCACGCTCCGTGTAGGTGATGTGTACAACGCTGCCATTCAAAAAACCAAGCGCATTGATGCGCTGCTCTCCGTAAGATTCCCGAACATCTTCCCAACTGACCATCGGGCCGTCGAAAACCGCATCGCAACCGATGAAGTCCAGCCCGTGGCTGGCAATGTTGCTTTGGCGTTTGTCTTCGTCGTAAGTGATCATCTCAAATTGTAGAAACAATTAGACAAGAAAGCAAAGCTTTTTCGCTTTCCGGGTCACAAGGTTTTTTCCAGGCGGTTGATGGCTTCGATGAGACGGTCGATGTCGTCCAGGGTATGCGCTGCCGACAGCGTGATGCGCAGCCGTGCGCTGCCTGCGGGAACGGTGGGCGGGCGGATTGCCGGTATCCACAGGCCGTCTTCCATGAGCGCGTCCCCGAGCGCCAGCGCGGCGGCGTTGCTGCCCACGATGAGGGGCTGAATCGGCGTGCGTGAAGGCAGCAGTTTCCAGCGGTTCTGCGCCAGACCTTTTGACAGGCGTTCGATCAGCGCCGCAAGATGGGCGCGCAGGTTGTCGCCCGCTTCGATGAGTTCGATGCTGGCAAGCAGTGCATGGGCCAGCGGCGGGGGGGAACCTGTGGTGAAGAGGTAGGTGCGCGCTTTCTGCATCAGCCATTCGATGACCGTTGCGTCCCCGGCAATGAACGCGCCCGAAACCCCGGCGGCTTTGGAAAGCGTGCCCATCTGGATGAG
>WREK01000214.1 GCA_009779355.1 Betaproteobacteria bacterium
GGGTTTCAAACCCGCCCAAAACATAGCCTGACACATGGTCTGCAAGCCGACGAACGGACATGGACGTGTTTGAAACCCGCGCCTACGATGCCCGAATGGAATAAATCAGCGTTTCCTTAGATCAAGGCAACCTACGGCAAAAAAGCAGGCGACACCAGACGTAGGCCGACGACAAACCATCGCTCTTTCGTATTACTGCCGAACCGGTTGCCGTAAGCGGTATCGATCTCGATATGACCGGGTATCAGTGCATAGCGAAAGCCACCGTGATAGAACGGTTTGCCTCGGTTCTGGCCAAATGTCTCGGCGACCAGCCAGATACGCTCGCTGAGCTTCACCTCGGAGGCGAGGCCCCAGGTCATGCGATGCCGGCTGAATTCCTTTTCCCGCAGTCAGCCCAGATTGGCATGCAGCACCGCACGGTCATCGCGGAACGAGAAACTGATTGGCACAGTGGCGTAAAGGTTGCTGACCGCGTGATCGTGAACAGTCGGGTTGTAGGAGTTGCCAAACGTCAGCCCCCAGCCCCATCCGTTTGGCGCCAAGGTTTTGAACAGGGTTTTGCCTTGGATCACGATGTCCGTGGTTCGCGTTTTCCCATCGTAACGGCTGCGGGCCCCGGCAATCCCTAGTTCAAAATTCCCAGTGAAGTTGCAGGCAGGCATCACCCGGTATTCGGTGCTGTCGCGTTCGCTTTGGATTCCACTCTCGATCTGGCAGGCCTTATGATCGACGATGCGTGCATCGTCGGTGAAAAACGGACGGACGGCGTAGGCAGCCGGGCTGGCGAACAATCCAAAAAGGCACGCGCACAGTGGCAGAAATGCGGCTTTGAACCGGTTTGTTGGACGGTGGCGCATGAAACGCATGGGATACTTCCTTTCCGGTAATGCTATATGGGTAAATGCTGAAACAGTGCGCATCATATTAACCCGGCAACCTTTGTTTTCACATTTAATCCATTAAAAATCAACGAATTACATCAAATATTCATCGTCTATTTGATTGCCGGTTTAATAATTCCAGGTTGAGGCAATTCACAACCGTTCAGGTCAAGAGCCTCCCTCTCGAGGGAGGTGCCGCCCGTCGAAGGCGGGTGGCGGAGGGAGTTACTGGATCGACATCCCCAGCGGCGGATTTTGCCGTTTTTCCGCTGGCAAGGTTCTTGCAACTCACAGGCAGGAACGTTTTTTCGGGGAAGTATCATGGCAGGCTTGCTCAATATCGGGCTGACGGGCGTCAACGCTGCACAGGGACAACTGATTACCACCAGCCACAACATCGCCAACGTCAACACGCCCGGCTTTCACCGCCAGAAAGTCATCCAGAGCGCGATGACTCCGTTTTTCTCAGGTGCGGGGTTTTTCGGAACGGGCACGAAGATGACGACCGTTGTCCGTGCTTACGACCAGTTTCTCGAAAACCAGATGTTGAGCACGGATACGCGCAGGGCCGAGTACGCGGCTTACGCCGTGCAGATCCGGCAGATCGACAATATGCTTGCTGACCCCTCCGTCGGGCTTTCTCCGGCGATGGATGCATTTTTTGCCGGACTGCGGGAAGTTGCTGCCGATCCGACGAATTTATCGGCGCGTCAGACGTTGCTGTCTTCCGCGCAGGCGCTGGTGGGGCGCTTCCATACGCTGGACGAGCGCCTGACCGAAATCCGCGAAGGCGTGGAGTATGACATCCGCGCCACTATCGACCAGATCAATATGCTGGCTAACGGCATCGCCGAACTCAATCAGCGCATCGTAGTGGCGCAGGCGTCAGGCACCGCCAAACCGGCCAATGATTTGCTGGATCAACGCGAGCAACTGGTGAGTGAACTCAACAAGCTGATCCAGGTGACAACGAAGGTGCAGGACGATGGCACGCTGTCTGTGTTTATCGGTTCCGGGCAAAGCCTGGTGATGGGCAATTACGCTACCAGGTTGGGGACGGTGCAGGACAAGAACGACCCGCAACGCTACGGGGTGGCAATCATCCCGAACAACGGGGATCCCATCATGATTCCCGAACGCCTGATTACCGGCGGGCAGCTTGCGGGGCTGCTTGAATTCCGGCGCGAATCGCTTGATACCACGCAGAACCGGATCGGGATGATTGCGGTGTCGATTGCTTCCGCCATCAATAACCAGCAAAAACTGGGCGTTGACTTAGGCGGGGCGTTGGGGCTGGATTTGTTCAGCCTGCCTGCACCCCGCATCATGCCCAGTGTGCCCCCCAGCGTACCCGGTGGCCCCCCCGCAGTGAGTTTCGCCTTCGATACCGACCCCGCCGACGACGACATAGTAAATCTCGGTTTCCTGACAGATGCCAATTACGAGTTGACATTCGATGGCGCGAACTATGTCATCACCAATTTGAGCACCAGGGCCAGCAATCCAAACAGGCCGGATTTGTACGAAAAGGTACTGACCCCAGCCGATAGCACTTTTGAAGGACTTCAGATCGACCTCGGCGCCTTTGCGCTTGCTGGTGTGGAGCGCGCGCTCATCCAGCCTACGCGCTATATGGCGCGCGACATCAAGCTGGTGATCACTGATCCGCGCCAGATTGCCGCAGGCTGCCCCGTCATCGGTGATGTGCCGGTCACCAACTATGGAACTGGCAAGGTGTCGGACATCAAGATGAGCAACGTCAATGGCGTACGCACCGACTGGAACCTGGAACTGGAGTACAGCGGCGGGTTCCTGATACCGACCTTTACGCCTGCGCCGGCTGGCGGGTTCAGCATTTCTCCGTCGAATGCGTTTAATCCGACGGATGTGACGGGGAAAACATTTACCATAACCGTTGCGGGTGAGTTTGAATTCTCATTCACCCTCTCGGGTACGCCTGCGGACGGCGACACCTTCAACCTGCGTCCCACGGAAGCGGGCATTGCCGACAACCGTAATGCCAACCTGCTCGCCGCGCTGCAAACTGCCAAACTGCTGTTCAACAATGGGGTGGACAGCAGCGGGAATGTCACGCCGCCGACGGCCACGATGGATAGCGCATATTCGCAACTGGTCAACAAGGTCGGCAACAAGACCCACGAAGTGCAGACCAACGAACTCACCCAGACCACGCTCTACGAGCAGGCGCGTGAGGCACGCGACGCGCTTTCTGCCGTCAATCTCGATGAAGAAGCTGCCAACCTCGTCCGTTATCAACAGGCGTATCAGGCATCCGGACGGGTAATGTCCATCGCGCAGCGCCTGTTCGACGAAATCATTTCCATCGTGCGTTGAGCGGGACAAAGGAGACAGCCATGCGTATCAGCACCAGCATGATCTACGACAAAGGGGTCGGCAC
>WREK01000215.1 GCA_009779355.1 Betaproteobacteria bacterium
AAGCAGCGCGCCCCCAAGGATTCCAAAGGCAAACACCCAAACCGGGTGCGCAAGTGGCAGGTCGACGAAAAATATCGACATCAGGTACACCCCGGTACCCACGAACAGCCCACGGAGCACGGCGGCCAACACGTAAGCGGCATAAAAACCGCGACAGGAAAGCGGGGCCAGCAGCACAAAGATGATGTTGCCGGTGATCTTGCTCTGGATCAGCGAGGATGAGCTGTTGGCGAAAGCATTCTGCAACAGCGACATCATGATGAGCCCCGGCACGAGGAAGGCGGTATAGGGCACATCGCCATATACGGTCACGCGACGGTCGAGCACGTGGGAGAAAATCAGCAGAAAAAGCAGCGCGTTGAGCACAGGCGCGGCTACAGTCTGGAAACTGACTTTCCAGAAACGCAGCACTTCCTTGTAGAACAAGGTACGAAACCCGATGAAGGTTGATGCGCGGAACGAATCGGGCAAGGTATCGGGGTCAGGCACGGCGCATCACCTCCATGAAAACCTGTTCGAGATCGGGTTCGTCCACGGAGATCCCATGCACGCCTGCCCCGGCTTCGCGCAGGCGGGCAAGCAGCGTTTCCAGCGTTTCTATCCCCAAGGCGGGATCGAAGCTGAAGGTTACCCAATCCCCGGAAACCTCGCCGCCGAGCGCCTCGGCTACCTCTGGACGTTCCACCTGCACCCGGAGGTTGCGGCTGGAAAAACTGGAAAGCAGGTTGGCAGTGGTATCGAGCGCCACGATGCGCCCGGCCTTCATCATGGCAATACGCCCGCACAAGGCTTCGGCTTCTTCGAGGTAGTGCGTGGTAAGCACAACGGTGTGGCCGTCGGCGTTGAGTTGTTTCACGAACTGCCACAAACCCTGGCGCAGTTCGACATCCACGCCGGCGGTCGGCTCGTCCAGCACGATCACCGGCGGGCGATGCACCAGCGCCTGCGCCACCAGCACCCGCCGCTTCATGCCCCCGGAGAGGGTACGCATGTTGGTATCGGCCCTGGAAAGCAGGTCGAGCCGGGAAAGAATCTCGTCGATCCAGTCGTCGTTGCCGTGAATGCCGTAATAGCCGGACTGAAACCTCAGGACTTCGCGCACGGTAAAGAACGGATCGAACACCAGTTCCTGCGGAACCACACCGAGTTTGAGCCGGGCGTTGTAGAAGTCAGTGACAACATCGTGGCCCATGACTTCGAGCGTGCCGCCATCTGCACGCACCAGCCCGGCGAGCGCCGAAATCAGCGTCGTCTTGCCCGCACCGTTCGGGCCGAGCAGGCCGAAAAACTCCCCCCGTGCGATTTCGAGGTCGATTCCGCCAAGAGCCTGGAGGCTACCGTAACGCTTGGTCAGGGCAGCAATGCGGATTGCAGGCATAGATGGCGACACGTCAGGCCGCAAGCGGCAACAGGGCATCAATCCCATAGAGCCGTGCGAGCGCCAGCAGGGGCTCCGGTAGCGCACGCAGTTCAACCGCGCTCCCACGCGCCTTTGCACGCCGCAACCAGGCCAGCAGGAGCGCAAGCGCGGAAGAATCCACACGGGTAACGCCACTGAAATCGAACACCAGATCCCCGGTCGGCACGCTTCGTTTGAGACAGGCCGCAGCAGTCTCCAGGGTCAACGCCCCTTCCAGCTTCACGACTGAAGGTTCCGACATTATTTTTTGCCGCCCTGCTCTGTTTCCAGCGATTTGTTCTTGGCTTCCAACGAGGCAATCAGCCCCTCGATGCCTTTCGTGTTGATTTCTTCGGCGAAACTGCTGCGATAGTTGGTCACGAGACTCACCCCGGCCACGGTGACATCGAACACTTTCCAGCCCTGGCCGCCTTGCTCCAGCATGTAGTCGATGGCGATGGGTTGCGCACCAGGCTGGCGTACCTCGGTACCCACCCTGGTTCCCTTCGCATCGAGGTTGCCCCGTAGCGGTTTGACATCGATTGTCTGGTCACGGTACTGGGTGAGCGCGTTGGAATATGTGCGCACGAGCAGCGTACGGAAAGCCGTGGTGAGGCGCTCCTGCTGTTCAGGATTGGCGGTGCGCCAGCCGGGCCCCACGGCAAGGCTCGTCATGCGGCGGAAATTGAAGTGCGGGAGCACCTTCTCCTCGACCAGCGCCAGCACCTTGCCGGTATTGCCCGCCTGTAGCGACTTGTCACCGCGCACGATGGTCAGTACCTCGTTGGTCACATTGCGCACCAGTTCATCGGGCGGCAATGTTTCGCCAGCGGCAAACCCCGCAGCGGGAGTCAAGAACACCGCCAGCATCAACAGGCAACGGGCAAACAGTTTCTTCGTCATTGCTTTTCTCCAGGTTCATGAGGCGTGTCAACAGCATCCTCATAGGAATCGAAATCGTCATATTCAACAGGAATGTTGCCGTCATGCACCTTGAAGCGGCGCTGCTGTAGATAGAAATCGCGCGCGAAGCGGTATTTGTCGAGCGTACCTTCATCGAGAGTACGTTCGACACCCAACAACCGCGCACGCTCATTGACCAGCTTCAACCCCGAGATGCCATAACGAGCCTTGGAGTCATGAACGATGGGATTTCCATAAGGTAATGTCCAGGGCGACTCGGCGGCCACATCCAACGGAAGCGCGGAAGCATCGCGCAAAGTGCGCGGGCCAAAGAAAGGCAACACCAGGAAGGGGCCTTCCTTGACCCCCCACACCCCCAGGGTCTGGCCAAAATCCTCATCATGTTTGGGAAGCCCTGCCTCGGAAGCAATGTCGAGCAGGCCGCCTATTCCCAAGGTGGTGTTGAACACAAAACGCATGAGGTCGTTAAGCGCATTGGCGGGCTTGCCTTGTATCAGGTTATTGAAGCCGATCCACGGATCCTGGAGGTTTCCGAAAAAATTGCTCACCCAGGTACGCACCGGCGCGGGCGTCACCGCCACGTAGGCCTTTGCCACCGGTTTGGTCACTGCGTTGTCCAGTTTCTCGTTGAACGAGAACATGCTGCGGTTGTACGGCTCCAGCGGGTCTTCCGGCGGCGCGCTGGCGCAACCGACAACAAGCAGGAGCGTGGTGAAGGCAAGGAGAATATTTTTCATTGTCAAGTTATTGAACCGATATGATGAACTGCTTGATGTAGACGGTTTCAATGCGCCGGAGTTGGCGTTTCGGCGGCCTTGTTGAACATGAACTGGCTGATAAGCCTTTCCAGCACAACCGCCGATTGGGTAATTCTCAGGATATCTCCTTGCTGGAGAGTTCCTTCGTCTCCCATAGGGTCAAGCCCGATGTACTGCTCACCGAGCACCCCCGAAGTCAAAA
>WREK01000216.1 GCA_009779355.1 Betaproteobacteria bacterium
AAAAATCGTTCCGCTCATGGAGGAGGGGAAGGAATACATGACCGCCATTACCGAAGTTTACGGGGACACCCTCCGCACGGACACGGTTTGCGATTTACTGCCCATGATTAAGGGGGTCGGCCGTACAAGGGGCATCATGCCCGATTTGCGTAACCCCGCCGTCGAGCGTTCCTTGACACAACTCCGCAAGGTCATCAACCCCATCATCAAAAAGTTTGGGAAGCCGGACGAGATTCATATCGAGTTGGCACGGGAGGTCAAAAAATCCGTCAAGGAGAAGAAGCGCATCATTCAGAAAAACCGCGAGCAGGAAAAGCACCGCAAGGAGGCCATTGAGGAGTTGAAGAAGCAATTCCCGGAATTTCAGGCCAACGAGCCTCGGCGGAGGGACATCGAGAAATACCTGCTTTGGAAGGAATGCCGTGGGCAATGTCCATACTCTGGTGTTCCGATTTCCCTGTCGAGCCTTTTCGGGAGTTATTCGGAGTTTGACATTGAGCATATCATCCCCTACTCCATTTCGCTGGACGATTCCTTTATCAATAAAACACTCTGCCATGTCAAGGTCAACCGTGAAGAGAAACGGAACCGTACGCCATGCCAGGCGTTTGCGGAAGACAAGGGACGATATGCGGCCATGCTGGCGAGGGTCGAAAAATTCGATTCGTCTGACCGTGAGCGTTTGGAGAAACTGCGCCGGTTTCAAGTGGAGGACACCGCTGAGTTTTCGGACTTCGCCAACCGCCAACTGAACGATACGAGTTATGCTTGTAAACTTGCCAAAGGGTATTTGGCGACGCTCTATGGAGGCGTTTACGATGCCGAGAAACGTCAGCGCATTATCGCGGTTTCAGGGGGCATCACCGCCACCGTCCGAAACTTCTACCACATGAACCGCATTTTGGGTGAGGGCGCCACGAACGCGCAATCCGACCAGCCTGTGCGCAAAACGCGCTCCGACCATCGCCACCACGCCGTGGACGCCATTGTCCTTGCCATCATATCGCAGGGTACCATCCAGAAGATCAGCCGCGCGGCATCAGAATACGAGGGAAAAAACACACGCCTGATGTATAGCGGCGATGCCGACTATTGGGATGGGTTCCTCAATGATGCGCGTCGTGCTATTGACGGTATCAAGGTTACTCATGCGGCATCGCACAAGGTGCGTGGGGCGTTGCACGACGAGACAATCTATGGCCGTGTCAAAGACTGCGAAGGCAACGAGATAAAAGGCAAAGTTTCGTACCGCAAAAAACTGGACTCGCTGTCGGAAAAAGACATCAAGCAAATCGCCGATGATGCGGTGAGAGAAATTGTGAAAAAGAAATTGAGCGAGCTTGGCGTTTACAATATTGAAACGGAAAAGCTCGATGCCAAAAAGTTGTCATCCGCTTTTTCCAACAAAGACAATTACCCCAGAATGACGTGTTCGGACGGGACACCGGGGCCGCAGATAAAGTCCGTGCGGTGCCACAAGGATTTGAAGACAATAGATGTTGGCGATAGCGACCATCCCCGGCCTGTTGTTTCAGGGAACAACCATCATGTCGAAATCCTGGAAGTTCCGGATGGCAAAGGTGGTGTTGAATGGGAAGGCGTATGCGTGTCAATGCTCGAAGCGCATCAACGCAAGAAGAACCATCTCCCGGTTGTCCAGCGTGACCACGGCGAAGGCAAGCGGTTTGTCTTCTCGTTGGCGTGCGGTGACATCATTGAATGCAAAATGGAAGATGATTTTCCTCCACAATTGTATGTCATTCGTTCCATTCCACAGTCACTACAATTAGCGTTTGTCTCGTTGACAACGGCTCTACAACAGAAGGAGCTAAAAGAGAAAAAACTCTGGAAAACGAAAATGGTTGCTTCCCTTCAATTTGTAGGCGCTCGTAAAGTAACCCTCACGCCCTTCGGCGAGATACGCTATGCCAACGACTAACAGAATCATTGACATCACGGACGGTCCTGTCTTTCTGCGCTACGAGAACAAACTGCTGGTCGTCGAGCGCAAAAGCGAGGACAACGACAAGGAAGATGTTACCATACCCGTTGATGACGTCGGTGTGTTGATTCTCTCCTCGCCGCACGTTACCATGACCCAGCCCGCCATTGCGGAGCTTTCAAAAGCGGGTGTGTGTGTCGTCTTCACGGATCGTAACGCGATGCCCGCCTCGATGTGCCTCCCCTTTGGCGCGCACCATCAACCTGCGACACGTTTCCGCCAGCAGGCGGACGCTTCCAAACCCGTCATGAAGAGGCTTTGGCAAGAGATTGTCCGCTCTAAGCTCGAGCATCAGGCCGCCGTGTTGAAATGTCTGCACGGCACAGACTATGGGCTCGGCGAATTTCCGGCACGGGTCTTTTCGGGCGACCCAGACAACGTGGAAGCGCAAGGCGCAAAACTGTACTGGTCGAAACTTTTCGGCGACGTGGCTTTTTCCAGAGACCGGGACGCACCGGGGATAAACGCTTTGCTGAATTACGGCTATACCGTGTTGCGGGCGATGGCGGCTCGCGCCATTTGTTCCGCAGGACTTCATCCCGGGCTAGGCATTCACCACCATCACCGCGACAACAGTTTCTGTCTCGCTGACGACCTCATGGAACCGTTCAGGACATACGTTGACTATGCGGCATACCATTGGACAGGCGGGGCCAAACGCTCCATGGATGTCCTCTCGAAAGAGGATAAGGCAAACATTGTGCGACAGCTCTTGACACCGATAAAGATTGACGGCAACCGTGAGCCGTTGTTCTACATCATCCAGCGGTTGGCAGGGTCGCTGGTTAATGTCTTCGGGTGGGAAGAAGAGGGCCTTCGTTTACCCTCGCCTTGTTTCCAATGAACATCGTCCGCTCAAAAATAAAAAGTATGTGGATACTGGCAATGTTTGACCTCCCGACGAACACCAAAGAAGAACGCCGGGAAATGACCGTCTTCCGCAAACTCTTGCAGTCGCAAGGCCTTTTCCGGATGCAATTCTCTGTTTACGCGCGGTTTTGCGACAACCGCCGACTGACCGACACCGTCCTACGCGCCATCCGCAAAAGCGTTCCCCCCAAAGGGGAGGTTCGACTCATTTACATCACAGACAAACAATACGCAGAGATGTTCATCTTTGAAGGCGCCGTAAAAAAACGGGCAGAAACCGAGCCAGAACAACTCTCCTTCTTCTAATTTTCTTTTGCTCAATGATACCTAACTCTACATCCCGCAAGAAGTTAGCGAAGATATAGTGTATCAAAGATCAAAAAACCTACAAGCCCCAGT
>WREK01000217.1 GCA_009779355.1 Betaproteobacteria bacterium
AAGAAACAGACCCGGCGTGAGCGTTTTTTGTCGGAAATGGAAGCGGTGATCCCGTGGCCGGAACTGTTGTCGCTCATTGAGCCGCATTACCCGAAGCCTGGCCGCCGCGACCGTCAGCCGATGCCGTTGGAGACGATGCAGGGCTATGTCAACAATGCCCTGAAACGCGCCGCCCGCCGTGCGGGCGTTTTCTGGGGCGTCTCGCTCAAGGCGCGGCCCAAACAGGCATTGAGCAAAGCCCAGAGGCGGTTCAACCGCAAGATGTCCTCGGTCCGGGCCAGGGTCGAGCATGTGTTTCGGGTGATGAAATGTCAGTTTGGCTACAGGAAGGTACGCTACAAGGGGATCGCCAAGAACGCCGCGCAGGTGTTCTCCCTGATCGGGCTTGCGAATTTGTATCTGGCCAGACGAAAACTTTTGTCGCCATGATGGGTAAATTGCGCCCATCATGTCCAAAATGGGCATCAAAACACATCAACTCGCCTTAAAAATGACAGAAAACCGTTGAAATTCGCTACGCTGAGGCCGATAAACCTCTATGAACTACCTTTGATACTCAAAATCGTGATGTTCAGAGGTTCCTTAACCAACAAACCTAGACGAAAACTGAATAAGCTGACTAAGGAAATCGGAGTTGTATTCGACGACGATGACGATTCTGATGCGGGTAACGAAGAAGATGAAAATGGGTGACACAATTAGCCGACTTTGAACAAAATATTTTTAAAATAGCGCTATCAAATGAAGAAATAATCGCGATTGCCCCCAATACTTGTTTGTCTCTGTAATAGTGTGAATGCTTGATCATCCACTGTAAATAGTTGCTGAATTGTCTTACTCCTCCGTCCCATCCATAATCCGCCACGCTTTACGATAAGTACTGCCAATGGAACCCAACGCTGAATTCCAGCCTTGCTCGGACAAGCCTTCCAGACGCTGGCGAATGGATGGCAGGGAATCACCAGACTTCAACCCTAATGCCTGCGCCAGATGTGGGGCAGCCCGACGAGGAACACCTAGCAGGCGCAGGGAAACAGACTCATCCGTGGATACACCATAAAACACCTGTGAGGGCAGATTCGCCAGTTGGCTACGCTTATCATCGTCAAGATCAGATGTCGTGATCGCTAACAGGGCGTTCAAGCCCCAAGCAGAGGTGTGTGTCAGTTTCCCAAACAGGTTCTGTCCGCATTTCGTGAGTGCCGAAACGCCATCGGAACCGTCATTGCTAAAATATCGCTTGGCAATGGTGGTCAATTCTTCGCCATTCACCCAGTCTTTCAAAATGAGTGCGAGTTTATCGCCATCAGGTGTTTTGCCACCGAGCACATCATTCAGATTGACGCGCAGTTCAGGAATACGCAACAGCACACCCATCATATCCTGCAAAGTGTTGTCGCCAGAGCGAAACAGCCGCTCCCGATTCCAGGAATCTGGACCGATGTTGCCGCGATAGGTCATGACCGTGCGAATGCTTTGGAGTGAAAAACCCGTGCTATCCACCAGTTTGAGTGGTTGTGATGGGCTGGCGATATAGTCGATGTAACTTTGGATACCACCCAACAAACGACGCGCAATCTGACTGTTCGATGTACGCAGCTTTTCAAAACCGAACGTTCCGCGCAAAACCTGCTCAATCTGATCGGCAAAGTTGGATGGTGAGCCCATTTGTCGATAAGTGTGCACAAGATACTGAAGAAAACTCGACCATTCCGGACGGGAATAAACGATTTTTCCGAGATCAGCTAAATCATCAGCCGCAGCCTGTGCTAGTTGAATTAAGGCCGAATTCAAATCTCCAGTATTTCTAAGGATGAAGTCCCTGCGAGCAAATACTTCACTTTCATCTTTAGCCACCAGTGCCACCACGCCCAGTTGTCCTTGGGAAACACGACCTGCCCGGCCAGCGATATTCCAAAAATCCTCCGGTGGCATAGTTTCACCGAATGGATACTGCGTCGCCGCCATAACCACCCCACTGACAGGGAAATTCACACCTTGGGCAAGAGTGGTCGTTGCGGCCAGTACATCAAGATGGCCTTTTTCAAACAGCCACTCCATCAGCATCCGCACTTCTTCCGGCAGTCCTCCGTGGTGCATACCGACGCGATGAGCGAGCAAATCTACCAGTGGGAACTGCGCTCCCATCTCGGCCACCACATAGTTCTGCACAAAGCGCACATCCTCCGGCAAGGCGTCCACTTGTTCAGATTTCAGCTTTTCAGCCAGCTTCCAAACATAATCCGGACGGCTGTGCATGGCGATGACTGGCCCGCGCTCCTTCAGTTTCCGTGCCGTGATCGCGGCCAATGTCCCCACGTTCTTCGCTTCCGACAGTGATGCCGCCAGAGCGTCCTCTTTCCCCAGAGAGAACGCCTCATCCAAGGTAATGCTGGGGCGCGAGGTGTGTACCGTCTCAAAATTCAGCCGGTAATCGCGGCTACGGCCTTTCTTTGGCCCTACATCCATTGGGCTGACAATGCCAATTGTTCGGTCATTCGGCTGCCAGTCTACGCCCAGGCTGATGTCGTCAGAGTTCTGGCCGCCTAGCCAACGGGCTACTTCGCGCGCGTTTTGAATAAACGGTGTTAGCAAAAGAAATTGCGCATCACGGCATTCCCGGTTAATCGTAGCGAGCAACAACTCCAGCCGCAGGCCGCGCTCGCTGTCCTGAAGTGTATGTGCCTCATCCACCACTACCAGCGTCAGCGGGCGGCCAATTTTTTCTTCCCAGCCTTGGCGCAGCATCAGGTCAAACTTTTCTGGCGTTGCTACCAGAATGCGGAACTGTGCCTCATCCTGCGATTCCATCAGTACTCCGGCTTCAATACCGTTGATTTCCATGGCTGGGCTGACACGCTCTACCATCAGTCCAAGCGGTTGAAAATCGCGCCGCAATTGCCGCGTCACCTGATTGACCAGTGCCCGGCTGGGAGCTAGATAGGCCACCCAACCTTTGCGATCCTCGAACTGGTTTAGTGCCTGCAAAATGCGGAACTGAGCAATCAGTGTTTTGCCGCTGGACGTTGGCAGGCTGACCACTACCGCACGGCGGCTTGATCCCAGCAAGCCACGCTCAACCAATGTGCGGCGCTGAGGCGGCAAAACGTCGAACAAGGCGCGGTCGCCACGCCCCTGGCTCACCAACTCTCGTACAAACTTAGTCACACGCGAGTTAACTGCACGGGTAACAGTCCACAGAGAGTTTTCTACCATTTG
>WREK01000218.1 GCA_009779355.1 Betaproteobacteria bacterium
AAGCTTGCGCCCACCAGGCGCATCGCCAGCGCGTGGCAGGTGTACACCCTGACATGGTGCGCGTCGTCGCCGATCAGTTCAAACAGCCGCTTGCGGATTTCCAGCGCAGCGTGGCGGTTATAGGCCAGGGCCAGCACGGTTCGCGGATTCTCGCGGCGAATGCGAACCAGGTAGGCAATGCGATGGACGAGTACGCGGGTCTTGCCCGAGCCGGGGCCCGCGAGTACCAGTACATTGGCGTCCCGGCCATCATTGACAATCGTGCGCTGGTTGGGCGACAGGGACTCGACGATGGCATCCCAGGACTGGGGCGAGGTCTGGCGGGTCAGTTCGCTTTCCCGGCCCGGCAACCAGCGGCGGCAAAATTCATCACGCGGCAGACGAAAATAGTCCATCGCCAGATGAAGCGCATCCGCCATTTTTTTGATGCCACGTTCGGCATATTCGGCCATGATATGGATCTGCCGGGTCAACTCGTCGTAGTGCATGGCTAACGGCCGGAAGTCGTCCTTCCTGAATTGCCGGTTCCGATCCTTTTCCAGATGCAGGGTCATGGCAGTGCGGAAGATGGCAAGCCCCTTGTTCAGGCGTAGCACTTCCTGCTCGTGCAACCACAACAGCGCCCGTTCGACCAGCTTGCGCATGTTCGTGGTCTCATTTTTGAGGAAGGTATCGCTCATTACGCTGTCTGTGAGCTTGCCGAGCGTGGTTTCCGCCAGTTGATCGAAGCCACGCGCGCCTTGTGGCAGGGCCGACAGCCAATGCTCCAGCAATCTTTGGGCGGCGCTGCGCCGCCGTTCGGCGATCTTCTCCAGTGTGCGCCAGGGACGGTTGAGTTGAAGATACATCGTCTCCGGGTTGCTGCTACGCTTCACCGTCAGGCTGCCTTTGCCGTCGTCCTCGTCGCGCCCATCGCCTTTCAGTCCGTTGATAATTTGGCGCAACTGTTGCGGCAGCGCAGGAATGTCCTGATCTTTCAACTTCTGAGCCAACAGACGCAGATGAAGCAGCAAGACCTCGTCTGCGCCATCGGGTGCTTCTTTCTGCAAGGCAGCAATCACAGCCTGCTCCAGTGCGCAGGCTTCGTCGAAGCGTTTTTTCGACGAACGTTCGACAGCGACGTGGACAAAGGCGGTCATGGCCGTGTCGTTGCTGGCAATACCCCTCTGCTCGAAGAGGAACAGGGCATCGCGCAGCGCGTCAGCAGTAAAGCCGGTGGCAGCCATCAACTCGTCAGTGGTCAGCCCTTTGTCTGCTGGGGCGCTCAGCAGGATCTGGATCAGGTTCAGGCATTTCTGGCGATAGGGCGCATCGGCGCCGGTCAGCTTCAGTTCAGCCTCATCCAGACTTTTGACGCGCAGCGACGACGGAAAGATTTGCACTGCGTTTTCTTCGCGGCGTACCAGTTTGGCTTCTTCCAGCCACGCGATGGCCGTGCGCACGCGGGTATCGTCGGTCGCGCCGTCGCGTTTGAACTTGCCGTCTTCGTCCTCGTCCAGAATTTCGCCGCTCGTCGCGACCAACGCCTGATCGCGTGCCTTCTTGCGCTGCAATTGGCGCAGGGCACGTAGCACGTTTTGAATGTCGCGCCACGACAAGCGCGAAGCCGCCGACATACCATGCTGGCGCTCCACGTCCTCGCTGGTGTAGAGCAGCACGCAGCGCGCCTGTGCACGGTCGCGTCCGGCGCGGCCTGCTTCCTGTAGATAGTTTTCGAGCGAGCCTGGAATGTCGGCATGCACGACCAGACGCACGTCCGGCTTGTCGATACCCATGCCGAAAGCGTTGGTTGCCGCGATGACGCGCAACTCGCCGGTAATGAACGCCTTCTGCGTTTCCTTCTTGGTTTCCGGTGGCAGCTTTGCGTGGTAAGGCTTGGCGGCCATGCCCTTTTCGAACAGAAAGGCCGCCATCTCTTCGGTTTGCTTTCGCGTGGCGCAGTAGACGATGGCGCCGCCGGATTTTTCGGCGGGCAATTCATGATCGATCAGCCGGGCGACCTGAGCGAATTTTTCTGCCGTGGAGGTTTCGATCACATCGAATTCAAGGTTATCGCGCTTCGATCCGCCATCGAACACTCGCAGTTCCACACCCAACCGGTCACGGAAATGACCCACGATCTCGGCCACAACTTCGGGTTTGGCTGTAGCGGTCAAGCATTGAATCAATGGCCGTTCACTGCCCGGGCTGGCCTTGGCGTTTTCATCGATGAAGCGGGCGACATAGCGGTAATCGGGGCGAAAATCCTGCCCCCATTTGGACAGGCAGTGTGCCTCATCGAAAATCCAGGCGCCGATCTCGCGTTGCGCCAGCACATTGCGCACGCTCCTGTTACGAAGTTGCTCCGGTGCGATGAGCAGGATGCCAACATCGCCCAAACGAACCCGATCCAGCACATCCGCACGTTCGGGCATGGACAGCAAGCCGTTGATTGCCGCGCAGCTTTCTATACCGCGATCGCGCAACCCCTTGACCTGGTCTTCCATCAGCGCCACCAGCGGCGAGATGACGATGGACAGCGCCCCGGTACGCACGAAGCGCGACAGGGCAGGCACCTGATAGCACAGCGACTTGCCGGTACCGGTGGGCAGGATGCCCAGGGCGTGCTGGCCTTGCATCGCCGCTTCAACGATCACCCGCTGAAACGGCAGGCCGCTGACCGGATCCATCGGTTCCGGGCGGAAGTCGTCATCCTTGCTGAACCACTGCCTCAACTGAGCCAGGGCATCGTGTTCGCGGCGGCACCAGATGCAATGCTGATCGGTGCAGGGCGTGTCGCGCAATGCACGGATCAGTCGTCCGGCTTCAGGAAACTGGTGGCGTACCCACGGCGGCATCACCGAATTGCCGCCAGCTACGGACATCCAGGCGAGCGCATAAGCCAAAGGCCAGGGGGATTGCGTCGCCTCGGAGATGATTTTTGCGCTGGCTTGCGTGCAGGCTTTGTTGTCCAGTAGACGGGAAAGAGCCGCCTTGCCCTGTTCCGCATTCGGCCTGCCGGTGTTGCGAACTTCGGTAAAGAAATGATCCAGCCCATCCGCGCCGCCATCTTGTGTCGTCAGCCAATGCCACGTAAGCAGGAGGTCAGCGTCCTGCACCTCCTTTAAGCTGGCTCGCTGATCGTTAAAGACTTGCAGGGCGAGTTCAGCGTCCAGCCGTGGGTCGTTGCGGCGG
>WREK01000219.1 GCA_009779355.1 Betaproteobacteria bacterium
AAGCTCTCCCGTCTATCCCCGCAGCCATCCGTCGAGGGGAAACGCATTGATTTCCAGCAGACCAAGGACACTGACAACGGCATGCTTCTCTGGAAAAGCACGGGAGGCTACATTGGTTTCATCATATTCACGGGAACGGAGAAACAGGAGGATTGGGCATGACATCGAAAGCGGAGGCGAGGAACACCATTGAGGCACTGCGGAAGGGCATCCCGCCGCGACACGGCGTGGAACGGTATGCTGTCGGCAATGAAAAACTTCTGGCAGGTATTGAAAGAATGCTGGAAGAAGATATCGCCGATACAGGACTCATTCGTTTTATCAACGGTTCATGGGGTGCTGGAAAGACCCACTTTTTCCGCCAACTCTGCTCGCTGTCCTATCGCAAGGGTTGTCTGGTCTCCAATGTGGAATTGGGGAAGGACGGGGCGGTGTTGAACAAGTTTGAAAGTATATTCACCGCTATCATCCGCGCCATCACGTCTAAAGCGGATTACGTGGCGGGCGAGGATACCGATTTGTTCGGAGGGGTTCTGAAAGAGGCTTTGTTCGCTCTGGGTGGAATCACAGGCACAGACGGGGAGACCGTGCCCCCAGATGCCGTCAAGACTGCCAAGGATAAATTAATGCAATGCAGGGGCATTGACATTGATTTTAAAAAGATGGTGGCGAAATATTGGGAGACACATCTTGCCGACTGCGACATGTCGGACAAGGAACAGATGCTGGGGGAAATCCTCCAGTGGTTCACCGGCGAGGCAGGTAATACCGCCGCCTACCGGAAAAAATTCGACATCAACAAATGTGTCAAGCGTGAGAACGCGCGGGAACTGCTCCGCTCGCTCGCCGTCTTCATCAGGCTGTCGGGTTACAGGGGGCTGGTCATTCTTTTTGACGAGGCGGAAGCCTCCTATTCAGCCATGCGTAAGACGGCATTGCGGGAAGCGCACAACAACCTCCTGCACCTCATTAACATCATTGGCGAATTAAATGGTCTGTTCCTGATATACGCCACCACGCCCGATTTCTTCAACGATGCGAAACATGGCATCGACGCATACGGCGCACTGGCGGGACGTATCGGTAAACCGGAGGACTTGCCCCCGCGAATGTTCCAGCGTGTCTGGAATCTGGATGCCGTCAAGACGGACCTTTCCGATTATCAGGCGGCGGCGGTCAAGGTGCGGGACATCTATTTGGATGCATATCCCGAGGCAGGCGGCATACGTCTTGCGTCATCTGCGATTGAGCAACGAGTCCGGGAATTAAACGAAAATCACTCCGATCACGCTGAATGTAGTTTCTGGCGCGTCGCTGTTCAAGGTGTGATTCGTCTGTTGGACAACCATGCGGAAAGCGTGGCGATAAAGCCGGCACCCGAAGAATACCAAGACATTATGGAAAGCCTCAGGGAATAAATCTCGTGACAACAACAGAAGCCAAACGAATCATTGAGGCCTTGCGCACGGGTATCCCCGTCCCAGATGGGTTTGTCCGTGAGTTCACCGTGGGACGGACGGAAGAAATCGCCGGACTCATGGACACCCTTTCACGTTCAGACAAGAAGGCCTGTCTGCTGAACGCGAACTATGGCTCCGGCAAGACACAAATGCTTCGGTTTCTCCGCGAATATGCGCTGGAACAAGGATATGCAGTCGCATTAGTTACCTGCGACTGCAAAGCCGGTCTCCGTTCCAACCGTATGGATCAAGTGCTCGGCGCAGTCTGCAAAAATCTCGAATTTCCAGGGGATGACAGGAAAGGCGTGCTTCCATTCTTGTGGGCCGTTCTGGACAGGTGCCTCCATACGCCGTTTGGGAAAGAACTTTCAAACAATGGCGCATGGAGACGATCGGAGGTGTTACAAAGCCCTGCGATGTATGTAGCGATTCGAGCATGTCGCCTCTTGACGGACGATATTCAAAACTTGCTGGAGGATTGGCTTCAAAACCCGTATAACTACAAGGGGCAACGAAAACTTTTGTATGAAAAGCTCGTCTCTGGATTTCGCGACCCACGCAGTGAGAAAGGGTTCTATATTGATGGCGTTTTTTGCTTTGATTTGCAAGGTTATGATCAGAGCTGGAAAGCGTTGGCTGACCTTGACACGCTCGCGAAGGAATCCGGCATGAAAGGGTTGGTATTGCTGATTGACGAGTTCGAGGACTTCATCACCAATATGCGGAACATTGAACACGAAGAGCGTGCTATGGTAAACCTGTTCGGATTCAACGAGGGTAAGTTTTCTGGTCATTCGTTCTTTGCAGTGACACCCGAATTTGTAAATAAATGTGTTGTCCGATTGAGGGTGAAAGGACGCACCGACTTCGAGTTTCGCCGATTCAAAAGCATCGAAAAATTCGAGATGTCGCCGTTAGACGCGGAACACATCCTTGAGTTGCTGAAGAAGAAAATTATTCCGACACACGGTCGCGCCTACGGCTGGAAACCGAGACTCAAAAACGATGCCGAGATCATGACCGTTATTAAATGGGCTGCAACAAGCCCTGACCGCACACGCCAAATCGTGAAAGGCGTAGTTAAACAGTTGGACAAGTTTTGGGATGAACGTCAAGCTTGACACAACTATTGCTAGTGCTTTTTACGGACGATTCCCGAAGCTACACCCAGCACAGGAAGCGACCATCGCCCCACTGCTTTCTGGCGGAAATTTGATTCTCACCTCTGGCACAGGATCGGGAAAAACAGAAGCCGTCGCCGCACCGCTCGTCAGCCGATACTGGCATGAGGCCGTCCGCGATGACCGCCTGTTTCTCCTGTATGTCGCGCCGACAAAAGCACTCATCAACGACATCGCTCGGCGGCTTGAACCGGTTTTGGACAAAGCGGGCATCCGTCTGGGCATCCGGCACGGTGACCGTGACGACCTGCCGAAAAAGCCACATATCTTGGTCACCACGCCGGAATCGCTTGAAGTCATGTTGAACCGCAACGAGCCCACGCTCAAAGACATTCAGGCTACCATCCTCGATGAAATCCATCTTCTCTACAACACTCAGCGGGGATTGCAACTCGCCATCCTTTTACGGCGACTGAAAGCACACACTGGCAAACCGCTCCAATGGGCCGCCCTCTCCGCAACAATCCACAATCTTGCCGCTATCCGCGACTTTTTCTTTGGAACGGAT
>WREK01000220.1 GCA_009779355.1 Betaproteobacteria bacterium
CGCTCTTCCAGCGTCCGGTAGCTGAATAGCGTGTCCTGCGTTGTGTCGGGACTTCTCATCTTCTTTCTCCTGCTTAAGCATTAGCCTAAATTATACCATAAGCATTTTCTGAATGGGGGTTTTTGAGGGGGTTTTTGAACATCCTGTTAAACCGGC
Organism: Betaproteobacteria bacterium; assembly: GCA_009779355.1. GTDB lineage: Bacteria > Pseudomonadota > Gammaproteobacteria > Burkholderiales > Rhodocyclaceae > WRNU01. Next base: position 157 of record WREK01000220.1, read on the forward strand.
AATAAAATATGTGATGAAATTACATATAGCTTATTGATTTTAATGGAGTATATGTATGAATAAAAGTTGCCGGGTTAATAAGAACGGGGGACGCAAGTCCCCTTTTTATATGCCATGGCGCATAGGTTGGGGTGAGTGCAGCAAACCCCATCGCTTGGAGGCAAGGGGATGAGGCTTATGCGTTTTCGCGCTTTGCGGAAGCTGGGCGGAAGGCTGGGCAGAAGTCTGGGTGGGTTTCGATATACGCGCCGCCGATGAGCTCGATGCAGTAGGGGACGGCGGGGAAGACGGCCTGGAGGCATTCGGCTATGGCCGCCGGTTTGCCGGGCAGGTTGATGATGAGGCTCCGGCCACGGATGCCGGCAACCTGCCGGGAGAGGATGGCTGTCGGGACGGAGGCTAGCGAGGCTGAACGCATCAATTCCCCAAAGCCCGGCAGCATCTTGGAACAGACTTTTTCGGTGGCTTCTGGCGTTACGTCGCGCAAGGCCGGGCCGGTTCCGCCGGTAGTGACGATGAGGCAGCAGGCTTCGCGGTCGCTGAGTTCACACAATGTGGCTTCGATCAGCGCCTCGTCGTCAGGGATGACGCGGGCGACGGCTTCCCAGGGGCCTTTGACCGCTTTTGTCAGCCAGTCATGGATGGCGGGGCCGCCTTTGTCTTCGTATTTGCCCGAACTGGCCCGGTCGGAGATGGTGAGGATGCCGATGCGCGTTGTTTCGTTTATGTTCATGCCGGAAAGTCTGAATAGAGGTGCAGGCTGCTGCCGGGGAAGAGGGTCGTGCCGAACCAGCCCAGCAGCAACAGGAGGAAGGCGACGGGAAGGACCCAGATGACGAGGCGGTCTTCCCGCCTATGGTGGCGCAGGTGAATGTAGGCGAGATAGGCCGCGCCGGTAATGAAGGCGAGCGTCTCTTTGGGGTCCCACGACCAATAATGGCCCCACGCTTCCTTGGCCCAGATTGCGCCGAGCAGCAGCCCGAGCGCGAGGAAACCGAAGCCGATGTAGACGAGGTTGTCGACGAAGGCAAGCAATTCGTGGTTGATGCCGTTGCGCTGCCGGACGAGCAGTACGGCAGCGGCGAGTGTGGCGACGCCGAAGATGGCGTAGGCGATGATGTAGATGATGACGTGGGGGATGAAGAGGAAGCTTTGCAGGGCGGGCATCAGCGCGATGGAGTGGATTTCCGGCTTCAGCAGGTTGATACCGGTGAATGCCGCCGCTGTGGCGGCCGACAGGAGCAATAGCCACGGGTAGTTCCAGCGCCGGTAGGTGATATATCCGACAAGGAACAGGAAGAGGGCGTACCAGAGCCGGGTTTCGCCCATTGTGCGCAGCGGCGGGCGTGAAAGGGCATTCCAGAACGCGGCAATGAAGACGGCAAAGACAATGATGCCGATCATCGCCAGTGCATCAACCACGTAGATGGATCGGGGCGAGCGGGCGCGGCGGCAGGCGAGCAGGCCCGCGGCGAGCCAGCACAGGGTTGCCGGAATGGCAATGACGGGGAATTCGTCCCAACTTAAGTTCATCGGATGCCCCTCTGCCTGCCTGTGCCGTTCCATGCCAGCAGGAGCGCCCCGGCCACCATAAGCCCCATGCCGATCTGGGCGGGCAGCAGCCAGGGGTCAAAAACCAGTTCCATTTCGCTCCAGTTCGACAATTTGCCGAGTTCTTTTTCGTAGCCGTACTGGTAGATCATCCAGCTACCGACCGAAACGGGTTTATTGACTTCCAGGATGGCATCGACAGGCGTGCTGCCCTTCGGGATGATGGTGATGTTCGATGCGTAGCGTTTCGGCTCCGGCTGCGCCATGATGAGGATGTAACGGTCGTCCAGGGTGAGGGCCGAGAAGAATTCGCGCACGTTGCCGCCTGCAGAAACCCAACCCGTTTTGCTTTCTCCGGTGATGAGGTTCCGGGCGGTGATTTTTGCTGCCGGGGTGGATTCGCGCATCGGGCTGGCGCGATATTCGCCCCCAACACGCACGGCGGTATGCAGGTAGTTATCGAGCGTGATGACCCAGTCGCCGATCCGCCCTTCGGGGCGTTTGGGGTCGATCTGGAAGAAATCCTGCCTGGTTTTGGGCGGGTTTACAGGCGGGGCATGCGGGTCGGCGTCGGCCTGGCGCGCGATGATTGTCAGGTTTGGCGGGTATTCTTCCATCGTGAATTTGTTGAGGGTGATGGCGATAGGAAGTTCCAGGGCTTCGCCGTCCTTGTTGAATACACGCCATTCGGTTTCTCCGGTGTTGACGTGCATGACGACTCGCATCATGTCTGCCGCACCGAACCCGGCCGAGACGAGGAGTATCCATAGTCCCAGGTGGTTGCAAAGAAAGGTGATGTCCTGCAGGGAAAAGCGCAGCAGGCGCTTGAAGGTGGTGATCCCTAGAGCGATGAGTGTCATGCCGTACAGGAGCACGAAGGGCCATGAGGAGGTGACCGCCCTGAACCCGAGACGGGAGACGAGGTCGGGCGCTTGCGATGGCGGAACCTGCGGGGTCAGTTCCATGTAGAGGCCGAGCAGAAGGAGCGCTACGATGAGCGTAACGGCCAGCGGGATGCCCGCAACCCAGCGCACGAGCAGGTTGTGTTGAAAGCGCACCCCAAGGGCGATCAATATGGTCAGGATCGCGAGGGCGATGAGATTTGCCGGGTAGTGCAGGAGGGCAAAGTCGAAATGGCCAATCGTCAATTGCAGCAGGAAACCGACCGAGGTATGAGTTGCGACGAATAGGGCGGCTTCCGGGTATCCCCACGGGAATTGCCAGAGGTTTCTTGTCATGGAATGGGTGCGTAGGATTGGGGAAGGGCGAGAGACATGTTTTTGACGAGGGAAAAGAATACCCGCCTTTCGGCGGGTCAGACTGCTGACAAAGCTCAGCAAGGATGAGGAACAGTCGTGTGGGTATGCGATGAATCGGCGCCATCCGGCGGTTACATATTTCGATGCGAAGCATCGCGGATCAGGAGCCTCCCTCTCGA
>WREK01000221.1 GCA_009779355.1 Betaproteobacteria bacterium
CGAAGCCGTCATCACCGTTCCCGCCTACTTCAACGACAGCCAGCGCCAAGCCACCAAGGACGCGGGCAAAATCGCCGGGCTGGAAGTACGCCGCATCATCAACGAACCCACGGCAGCGGCGCTCGCTTTCGGCATGGACAAGAAGCCCGGCGATTCCAAAATTGCCGTCTATGACCTCGGCGGCGGGACTTTCGACATTTCCATCATCGAAATCGCCGACATCGACGGCGAGCACCAGTTTGAAGTGCTCTCCACCAACGGCGACACCTTCCTGGGCGGCGAGGACTTCGACCAGCGCATCATCGACTACATTGTCACCGAATTCAAAAAAGAACAGGGCGTCGACCTCAAGAACGACGTGCTCGCCCTGCAACGCCTGAAAGAAGCCGCTGAAAAAGCCAAAATCGAGCTTTCCTCAGGCCAGCAGACCGAAATCAACCTGCCCTACATCACGGCAGACGCCTCCGGGCCGAAACATCTGACGATGAAGATCACCCGCGCCAAGTTTGAGGCGCTGGTCGAAGCCCTCATCGAACGTACCATCGAACCGTGCCGTATCGCCATCAAAGATGCTGGCATCAAAGTCACCGACATCAATGATGTGATACTCGTCGGTGGACAGACACGCATGCCCAAGGTGCAGGAAAAGGTAAAAGAATTCTTTGGCCAGGAACCCCGCAAGGACGTCAACCCCGACGAAGCCGTGGCCGTTGGCGCATCCATCCAGGGCGGCGTTTTGCAGGGCGATGTCAAGGACGTGCTCCTGCTCGATGTCACCCCGCTCTCACTCGGCATCGAAACCCTGGGCGGCGTGATGACAAAGCTTATCCAGAAGAACACCACCATCCCCACCAAGGCGAGCCAGATCTTCTCCACCGCCGACGACAATCAGTCCGCCGTCACCATCCATGTGTTGCAGGGCGAACGCGACATGGTCGCCGGCAACAAGAGCCTGGGCCAGTTCAACCTCACCGATATCCCGCCCGCCCCACGCGGCATGCCGCAAATCGAAGTCACCTTCGACATCGACGCCAACGGCATCCTGCACGTCTCGGCCAAGGACAAGGCCACCGGCAAGGAAAACAAGATCACCATCAAGGCCAACTCGGGCCTCTCGGATGACGAAATCCAGCGCATGGTGCAGGACGCCGCCGCCCACGCCGAAGAGGACAAGAAAGCGTTCGACCTAGTCAGCATCCGCAACGAATGCGACAGCATGATCCACGCCACCCGCAAAACGCTCAAGGAATACGGCGACAAGATTAGCGACGACGACAAGAACAAGATCGAAACCGCGATCAAGGAAGCCGAAGAAGTGCTCAAGAGCGACGACAAGGCTCAAATCGAAGCTAAGGCGCAAGCGCTTGCCACCGCAAGCCAGAAACTGGGTGAAGCAATATACGCGCAGCAACAGACGGCCAACGCACAGCCGGACAATGGCAATGCAAACGGTGATAGCAACGACGACAAAGCTCCCGAAGCCGATGTGGTTGATGCCGAATTCACTGAAGTAAAGGACAAGAAATAACCACGCGGCATTCGAGTCCGTATAACATTTATATTCCGGTTGAAACGGGGATGCTCGCCATCCCCGTTGCCGTATCTCCGATAACACAACCATGCCCAAAAAAGACTATTACGCCCTCCTTGGCGTTAACCGCGACGCCAGCGATGACGCCATCAAAAAAGCGTATCGCAAGCTGGCAATGAAATACCACCCGGATCGTAATCCGGGTAATAAGGAAGCCGAGGAAAAGTTCAAGGAAGCCAAGGAAGCCTACGAGGTACTTTCCGACACTAAAAAGCGTGACGCCTATGATCGCTTCGGCCACGCGGGCGTCGACCCCTCTATGGGCGGCGCTGGCGGATTTGGTGGAGGCTTCGAGGGTTTCGGCGACGCTTTTTCCGATATCTTCGGCGATCTTTTCGGCGGAGGCGGAGGCGGACGCACCCGCTCGAACGTCTATCGCGGTGCAGACTTACGCTACAACCTCGAAATTACCCTTGAAGAGGCAGCGCGCGGCGCAGAAAAAATCATCCGCATTCCCACTATCGAAGAATGCGAAAATTGTAACGGCACCGGCGCAAAACCCGGAACCTACGCCACTACCTGTCCAAATTGCGGCGGCTCCGGCCAGATGCGTATCCAGCAGGGATTTTTCTCACTCCAGCAGCCCTGCCCCCGGTGTCACGGCAGTGGCCGCATCATCCCTGAACCCTGCCGCGACTGCGGAGGCGCGGGCCGCGTGAAGCGGCAAAAAACCCTTGAAGTCAAAATCCCCGCCGGCATTGATGAAGGCATGCGCCTGCGTCACGCCAACCATGGGGAGCCAGGAGTCAACGGCGGCCCTCCCGGCGACCTTTACGTAGAAATTCACATCCGCCGCCACTCGATGTTCGAGCGCGAGCACGACGACCTGCATTGTGAAATGCCTATCAGCTTCGCCATCGCCGCGCTTGGTGGGGATATCGAAATTCCCACCCTGGACGGTATGGCGCGTCTGAGAATCCCTCCGGAAACGCAAAGCGGCAGGGTATTCCGTTTGCGCAGCAAAGGCATCCGGAACGTACGCACACAGTCGCACGGCGACCTGCTCTGCCACGTCCTGGTGGAAACGCCGGTCAACCTCACCGAGCGCCAACGCGAACTGCTCAGAGAGTTTGAAGAAATCTCCTGCAGCAACGCAGACCACCACAATCCAAAAGCAAAATCGTGGATGGACAAGGTCAAGACGTTTTTCGGGACGTGAGGGGCTGTTGCGGACGCATCCCTTCTTCTTCAAGCGCCAATTCTTCGGGCCGCTCTAGCAACGCTATCCTGCACAGGCTATATCAGTGACTCAGTGACTGGATTTCCTCTTTGGAAAGTGAAGTCACGGACATGATTTCATCAATTGGACGGCCCAGTTTGAGAAGATTGCGGGCAATGGCACGGCTTGCCTCTACCCGGCCTTCTGCCCGGCCCTCTTTCTGGCCTTCTATCCGACCCTCTGCCAGGCCTTTCTCCCAGCCTACCGCCCGGGCTTCTTTTTCAGCCGACCTCTTGATGGACGATATATCCCTGCGCAACTTTTCCCGTGAATCGGCAAGCAGCCGCGCACGCTCGTCTTCGTTCAGTTC
>WREK01000222.1 GCA_009779355.1 Betaproteobacteria bacterium
GGCGGAGGTGGGGGCGGCGCGCATCGCGCTCTCGTGCAACCGGGGCGCGGCCATGAGCCGGCATGCCCAGGTCGGTATTGAGGTGGATACAGGGCCCGAGGCCGTGATGGGCTCGACGCGCATGAAGGCGGGCACGGCGCAGAAGCTCGTGATGAACATGATTTCCACTGCCGTGATGATCCGTCTGGGCCGCACCTTTGACAACCTCATGATCAAGCTGAACTGCAAGAATGAAAAGGGGCGCAACCGCGCGGCGCGGCTGTTTCTGGAGGCGACGGGCAAGGGCGACGTGGCTTACGCCAAGCGCGCGCTCGGCCACGCCGGTGGATCGCTGGAAATCGCGGTGCTCATGGAGAAGACCTGCGCGACGGACGCGCAGGCGCGCGAGGCGCTCGCGGCAAGCGACGGGCATTTTCAAAAGGCGCTGGATTGGCTGTCTGAGAGGCTACCGGCGATGCTGTGACCGACCGAACGGATGCGTTCCGCCTGCACACGGCGGTACGCAAATGCATGAAAACCCAAAGGGATTATGCCTTGGAGGACATCCTCCGCAATGCCGAGGAAGCCACGCTTATCCGTTTCTTTGACCCGAAGCGGCGCGTGGCGCTCCACTGTCCCTCCAGGTGGCAGGCCGCCTCGCTCATCGCCTCGCCGCACCACAATCCGTCTGAAAACATAAGTTTTCAGACGGATTTTTCGTTTCATCTTTCGAAAGCGAAGCGATTCCACTCGAAAACAGCCCGTTTTGTCTCATTTTATGCAGGATATCCCGTCCGTTTCCGTCATATTTGCAGAGCTATCCCTTGGCTTTTCATCCGCGCGAGTGTTTCCCGCATCCTGTGGATAAGATTCTGCACCCCGCCCGCAAGCGTGATCGCGCGCCGGATGTCATACGACAAGTACATCAGCGACGCCTCGGCCGCTATCTTCTCCTTGCCTTTGCACAGAAAGTAGTACGCGCCGTCATACCACTTGATCGTCCCAAACGGATGCTCCGATACACGCATCCGCTCCTTCAGCTTCGCTTTGTTCCGCTTGATGTATACCATCACCCGCGCTTGTGCACGCTTTACGCGTCCAAACGCGTGGTAGTGATCGGGCTGGTTGACGTCAGGAATCTGCTGCAGCGGGTATCTTGGACTGCCGTACATTTTCACCGGCACATAGCTTGTATGGGGTCCAAACTTCACTGTCTTGAAGGTCCTTCCGTCCGTGCAGCGGTTTGGACAGGTGCGGCAGGCTTCCTTGCTCCCATATACCGTGCCGTTCTTCTTTTTCCCCTGAAAGAGCATAGGCTTGCCCATGGGGCAGGTCACCGTGCCGTCCTCGTGCCGGATGAAGCAACTGAGTTCGCTTTCGTATTGCAGTTCTACGCAGATGTCGGTATTCTCATAACAGCACGGCAATACCCCGGTGTGTAAGCATCTGCGGATATCTTCCGCCTTTGTGGATTGGCGTTCTTTCTCCGTGATCTCCGCCGGGATATGGGAAAGGTTGATTACCCGCTCGTCGCGGTCATAGACCATACCCACCTGCGGTGCAATACCGTTGAGGATACAGGCTTCCACATCCTTTGCCGAGGAATAGCCTTTATCCGCCGTGAACTCCGCCGTTTCGATCCCTAGGTTTTCCATCGCGATCTTTGCCGTTGTGCACAGCTTGTTCATGTCATTGCGGTCGTTGGTTGTGTCGAACCCTGTGATCATATGGCTTTCCACATCCGTCGCTACTTGCATGTTGTAGCAGGCGCGCCGCCCGCCGTCCTTCGTGGGCATCACCCGCGCGTCCGGATCCGTGTACAAAAGCTGCGTTTCCCCGCTTTCCCGCATTTCCTTAATTGCCTGCTCGTGCTTTTCGATTCGGGCGCGGATGTCTTTGGGGTCAGGCAGGTTCTTCGGGTCGATGTCCAGCGCGAACGCGCGGTCGAGCCTGCCCTGGTCGATGGCGTCGGCTTCATCCATGTCGCGCAAATACGCTTCTACCAACTCCAGCTGCTCCTTCGCGTAGGCCAGCTTTTTCTGGCTCAGTTCAACGCTTGTGGATTGCTTCAGGCCGTTGACCGCCTTAAACGGCGAACCGTCCACACACTGTTTCTCCCCCTTCACCAGCCCCATCTCCCGGCACAGCCGCACGAACGTTCCCAGCATCTTCTTCAACGGTTTGCGGTTGTCCTTGCGAAAGTCCGCGATCGTGTTGTGGTCCGGTACGAGCTGCGATAGCAGCCACCACAGCTCCACGTTCCGCGCGCATTCCCGCTCCAGCATTCGCGAGGAACGGATCCTATTGAGATGTCCATAGATATACAGCATCAGCAGGATTGCCGGGTCATACCCGGGCCTTCCCGTGCGCCGGGGCTTGGAGCGAATGAACCCCATCGCTTGCAGATCCAGCGCTTCCACAAACACCCGGATAAACCGTACCGGGTTCTCCGGCGCAATGAGGTCGTCTACGCATTCAGGCGCGAAGGTTGCTTGACCGACATTCGTTCCTTCGATGTATGGCTTGGGACGCATCGTATCACTTCTCGTTTTTCTTTATTTTACCACATCTTGGTGGTATACTGAAGAATAATTCGGGAGGAATCCGCAATTGGCCATACCCAATACAATGCGGGATACCTATGATGAGATCGCCTCGCTTGTTTCCGAGTTCTGCGGGGAGCACCTGGATTCGGAATACGAGGCCCTCTGCCTACGCTTGCTGGAAAAGCTCTGCCGCAAGCGCCCTTCGCCCTTGCTCGCGGGCAAGCCGGAGACCTGGGCGGCCGGCGTTGTGTACGCCATCTGCGCCAACAACTACATTTTCTCAAAGGACAATCCGTTTCATATGGCGGCGGATGATATTGCGGCCGACTTCAACCTTGCGGCCAGCACTGCCGGTAATAAGGCTTCACAGATCCGCAAAATGTTCGATATCCACCCCATGAATTCGGAATGGTTGCGGTCTGATCTGGCGGAAGAGAACCCTGCCCTATGGATGCTCAAGGTGGATGGCTTCATCGTGGATTTTCGCCTCATGCCGATTGAGATTCAGAGCCTTGCATTTCATAAGGGATTGATTCCCTTTGTCCCCGCTGACCGCATCGAGGGTTTCGTGACGGTCTGACC
>WREK01000223.1 GCA_009779355.1 Betaproteobacteria bacterium
CAGGATGTTCAAAAAGTCTGAAGCACTGGAGAAACCTATGTCTACAAGGCCAAAAATGGCCGAAAACTACCTTGTAAAGCTGCTTTTCGGACTGATTTTGACCTGTCTTGTGGACTCTGACACCTGAAAAAATAGTTTTTGAGCACCCTGTTAACGTCCGTCGGCGTCACGCGCCTTTTTTTCTTCAAGTTCACGGATCCGGGCATCGTAGCGTTCCCGGTCGCGCTGGGCGGCTTCCGCTCGGTGGGCAGCTTTGGCGCGTGCGTTGCTGTTATCACTGGTTGTGTTCGATCGGACGACACGGCGGGAAGATTTTTCCGTTTCAGGACGCGGTTTTGCTACGTCCTTGTCGGCGCCTGGGGAAGAAGCCTCTGTCAGCCGCGAGCCACTGCCGAGTCCCTCGGCCTTCCTCTCCATTTCAGCAGTTTTTTTGCGGCGTTCCGCGAGGTCGAGTTGGTACGCCTCGGCTTCAAGTTCGCGGGCGCGGTGGATGACGGCCAAGCGCTTGGTTTTAGCGCCATCAATGCAACTGTTGACGAAAAAATGTTTGTAGCACGCCGTTTCCGCAGTTCGGTAGTTGCTTTCGGCTTGAGTGCGCAGCTTTCCGGCTTCATCGCGCAATTGCAGGATGCGCTCGCTGGGTTTGAGCGCGGCCTCACCATTATCGGAAGCCGCAGCCCCAAGCGGGAGAGCCGCTATGGCAAGGCATGCGGCGATGGTAAGGGCGTGGCGGGAAAGCAAATAAAAAAAAGGGACAAAAAATGAAGAAGGACGGGCAAACATGAGGGAACCCGCAAGAGCGCATGGTTGAGATGTGCGTAGAATAACAGCCCTTTATAAACATCTGCGACTTCACGCGTGATCCGTTTCTGCAATTTACGCCTTTCAAGAGGTGCCCGCGTCTTGATCGACGAGGTTTCCCTCCAATTGTTTCCCGGCTGGAAAATTGGCCTGACCGGAGCCAACGGCAGCGGGAAAACGAGCCTTTTCGCGCTCTTGCGCGGCCAGTTGGTTCCTGACCGGGGCGACCTGGAATTTCCGTCTGGCTGGACGGTTGCCCATGTTGCACAGGAGACACCGGGCTTGCCGCAAACCGCTATCGAATACGTGCTCGATGGCGATGCCGAACTGCGGCACATCGAAACCGATCTATCCCAGGCCGAAGCGGCTCATGACGGTGTGCGTATTGCCGAATTGCACATGCGGTTGCAGGAAATCGGCGCTTACGCGGCTCGGTCGCGTGCGACGGCCCTCCTCAACGGGCTTGGTTTTGCGCCCGCCGATGCTGGACGGGCCGTAGCGGATTTTTCCGGTGGCTGGCGGATGCGGCTCAATCTCGCGCAGGCGCTGATGTGTCGCTCTGACCTGCTCCTGCTCGACGAACCGACCAACCACCTCGACCTGGATGCCGTCATCTGGCTCGAACAATGGCTGCGCGACTATCGTGGAACTCTGTTGCTGGTTTCGCACGACCGTGAGTTTCTCGATGCCTGCGTCGACCATGTTGCCCATATCGAACAGGGGCAACTTACGCTCTACAACGGTTCGTATACAGATTTCGAGCGTCAGCGTGGCGAGCGTCTGGCGCAGCAGCAGGCGCTTTTCGAGCGCCAGCAGCGCGAAATCGCACACATGGAAGATTACATCCGGCGCTTTCGGGCCAAGGCAACCAAGGCCCGGCAGGCGCAAAGCCGGATCAAGGCGCTCGAACGCATAGAGCGCATTTCCGCCGCCCATGTCGATACCCCGTTTTCCTTCTCTTTCCGTCCCGCATCCGCCGCGCCTGACCCCTTGCTGCAAATTGAAAAGGGGGCTGCCGGGTACGGAGGGAAAAATGTGCTCGAAGGTATCGAACTCACCCTGCGCCCCGGCGATCGTGTGGGGTTGCTTGGGCGCAACGGCGCAGGCAAATCTACCCTTATCAAACTTCTGGCCGGACAGATTGCCCTGACAAAGGGGCAAAGGAGCGAGGGCAGGGGGCTGGCGGCAGGGTATTTCGCCCAGCATCAGCTTGAAACCCTGCGTGCCGAAGATTCTCCGCTCCAGCATATGATGCGGCTCGACAATTCGGCTCGCGAACAAGACATGCGCGATTACCTGGGCGGGTTCGACTTTCGCGGCGACGGGCGGGATGGCCGTTCCGCCTCTGCCACTACGCCCTGCGGATCGTTTTCCGGCGGTGAAAAATCCCGCCTGACGCTGGCGCTGCTCATCTGGCAGCGGCCTAATCTCCTGTTGTTGGACGAGCCCGCCAACCACCTGGACATGGAAATGCGCTATGCCCTTATGTGTGCGCTCCAGGAGTACGACGGCGCGATGGTGCTGATTTCACATGACCGCGCCCTGCTGCGTGCCTGCTGCGACCGTCTGTTGCTGGTCGATGGCGGGCGTTTGCAGCCTTTCGACGGCGACCTCGACGATTACCGCGACTGGTTGGCGGAACAACGCAACAGGCGCGAAGAAGAAAATGCAAGCGGCACATTGGCCGAACGTGAAATGCGGCGTGCGGATCGTGCCCAAGCCGAGGCCGGACGTCAGTCCCTGCTTGCGGCGCGCAGGCCGCTCGTAAAAGAGATTGAGCAGATCGAGAAAAAACTGGCTGGCTGGACGGGCGAAAAAAAACTGCTTGAAGCGCGTCTTGCCGATCCTGCGTTCTATGGTGCGGGCAATGGGAGCAGCAGCGCGCAATTGCAAGAATTGCTCAAGCGTCAGGCCACTTTGCAGGTCTGGATCGAAGAAGCCGAAAGCCGCTGGATGACGTTGTCGGAGCGGCTCGAAGAATTGGTGCGGGAGACGGCGGCCAATTCGTGCGCAACCTATGCTGGATCAATCGACACCAAATCGAAATATTGAAGTACAATAGATTATTCTTAAAGAATATCCATAACCAATGACAGCAAGACCTTTTTACTACGCCAGCAACGACGCGATGTTCAAGAGGATTTTCGGGGACGAACGGGACACCGGGTCTCTGGTCGCCTTCCTGCAAGCCGTGCTCGACCTGCCCCCTGAAGACTACGCTGAAGTGAGTTTCATCAACCCATCGCTTGCCCGCGAGCGCCCCGAAGGCAAGCAGGGCATCCTTGATGTCAGGGTCAGGAGC
>WREK01000224.1 GCA_009779355.1 Betaproteobacteria bacterium
ACCCAGTCTCCGCCAGACTCAGTTGCTTCATTGCTTTCTTCATGTCGCGTATCGCAATAATGACAATGGCGTTATTTTATCAGATCGGGCTGTGTGGTGGCGGGTTGTGCAGAGGTTCCTTAGCTTTCCCCTTGGCCTGGAGCGGTAAGATGACGGCAGGGTGGAGGAGGAAGAGGAGCAGCGCAATCATCCTGTGGTCACGCGGGGATTTTATGAAAAGCAGGAAAGCGGAAAAGGCGATGACAGCTTTGGGACTATTTTTATGGTTCGGATGGCGAGTTTGGCTGGGGTGCTTATTGGCTGACCTGCGGCCCCGGGCAAAGCTTTGTGGTCGGCAGCGGGGTTTTGTCGCGCCTGTCTTTTGTCGCGGACGCCGCAAGCCGGACTGGGTGGTACGTGAACTCGTTCGCCTGAAAGCCCGAATGCCGGAGGCGGGTTGCCGAAAGGTGGCCGATACCTTCAACCGTTGTTTCGCGGCAAGGCGGCGGATGACGGTGAGCAAATCCTATGTCGTCGATGTGCTGCGCCGGGAACGTCATGCCATTGCCGAGGAACGGAAACGGATGAAACGAAGAAAACCGTTCGATCCATCCCGCAATGAACTCTGGGCCATTGATCTGACGGGCAAGCAGGATGCGGGCGGGCGCATTCATTCCATTCTCGGCATGGTCGATCATGGCACGCGGCGCTTGCTGAGCCTGAATGTTTCAGTGAACAAATGTGCGTGGACCTTGCTCGGTCATGTTTTTCTCGCCATCGGCAAATATGGCAAGCCGAGAGTCTTGCGTAGTGACAATGAGCGAGTTCTTACCGGGAGGGTATTTCAACTGGGGATGCGTTTGGCCGGCATCCGCCATCAGCGGACGGAACTGGGTTGTCCGTGGCAGAACGGCAGGATCGAAAGAGTGTTCGGAACGCTGAAGAACAAACTGAATCAGTGGCGCATAGCGGACAAAGGCCAGTTGACCAATGCGCTGGCGCGTTTTGCATTTTGGTACAACGAGGTCAGGCCGCATGAAAACCTGAAAGGCAGAACGCCCTTGGAGGCTTGGGAGGGAATCGATCCATACCGAAGCGAACCGAAAAGGGCGGAGTGGTTTGCGGCGTGGGATGGCTTGCTGACTGGGGTCTATCTGCGCAGGTAGGGCGAACACCAATTTCAATCATCGATTTGACCCTGTCCGGAGATAGGGCGGATTGGCGTGGGTGACAACAGGGAAAAGAGCATTCTCGGGAGGTCTGACGGAGGCCGAGAGTAAAGAACCGACGAACGGCGGAATAAAAAGGGTAAAAACTGTCTGCGAGCGGCAAAAAAATCACTGCTCGGGAAGCGGCAGAGGTCATTTGGACAGTTGGACGGGACAAGGTGTGGGCCGAGAAAGTTCAGAACCTGAATTGATCTGACAACTAGGCACCGTCAAAACGGGAACTGTCAGATCAAGTCTGAACTTCTACACTTTAGCAGCTAAAGAATATTTCCGATCAACGCCAAGCGTTGGCGTTCGCTGCGCTTACTCCAATCTACGACCTTATCACTCCGACTATTCATCGGCCAATGCCTTTGGCAAAAATTCCAAAGCCTTATCTTGAATAAGACCCCAATCTTCGACATTCAATACAACATTTCTCGTGCATGCGTATATCGTGTACTGCAATTGCTTGTCATCTGTGACGCCAATTTCCATAAATGGATTAAGACGGTCATGTTCGTCATAGACACACAAATATGGGTAGGTGGCATTAATATCACCCACCTTCTCAAAAACCAACTTCGCTGAACTCATTTTTGCAGCCCTCGGAAACCGATGAACTCCCCGGAGGCGGTCCAACTTGCAGCCCGACCATCTGGCAAAGTATAAGTAACCCAACCATTTGGATACCGTCCCCCTGTTCCCGTAGTACGAACTCCATTACTCAAAATCTCTTGCACATTCGTATTAGCCAGCGTATTTAGCTGCGCATCTGTCCGGTACACTGCCCGAAGTTCTTCGGTGCTGCCAAATCCAAAATATTCCGGGTGTTTTGTGGTTGCCCTGCCAGCATTAGTGAGTGTCTGCCCTTTAAACGGCGACTCCGCTGCTTGTAAGAGGGATTGTGCCTCTGCGGAAAGACCCATTCCCCCCTTTGCGGCCGTTGCGACCTCGATCGACCCTATGGTCCGCCCGAGAAGGGACAGCACGCGATTAGTCAGCATGCCGCCGAGGACGAGTTCCTCCAAGAGATAGACCGGCTGGGCGCTCCCGTTCATGACCGCCATGCTTTCCAGGCGATCCTGATCCCGGTTCGCCATACCGGGAATGATGGACGGGGCCGGGGGGAAGCCCAGGATGTAGTTCAGCGTGTAATCCGCCCGCTGCTCCGGAGTGGCTGAGAAGTAGGTCTGGTTCGTGCCGCTAATCGCTTTTCCCTGATAGGGCGCCAGCATCTCGGCGGCAGTCTGGAGATTGGCGAAATAACGATCCACCGCACCCGTCACATGCCCCTCTGTGCCTGAATTGGCGTTGATCTGTTCCAGTTTTGCCAAGTATTGGCTATTGGTCGCGAATTCCTTGTCGTCGACCCAACTCTCGGCTACACGCTCCAAGGCATCCGTCCAGTACAGCGTTTGATCGCGGACGCACTGGGCATCGTTCCCACATGCCTGCTGCGCCTTTTCCAAGGCCAGATCTTGGATCAGCTTGCGTTCCTTCGGATGCAACTGCCGATTATTCAGCGCCGCGTTCTGCGCCGCTTGAGCGGCGGTGATGCCATCGCGCCCGAAGGCTTCGGCGATTGCGCCGCCGATCAGCATGCTGCTGGCGGCGTACCAGACGCTGCCGTTCTGGAAGTTGTCGCCCACGAGGTTGTCAAATAGACCTTCCGAGAGTCCGCCCAAGGCTCCTGCCGCGGCATCCTTTCCGGTGAGCTTGGCGGCGGCGGCGCCAAGGGCGCCGTGGGCGAGGGTTTGCAGGGCGGGATTCTGGCCGTTGCCCCAGTTCGTGCCAATCTGGTTGGCGGTGAGCGCCGCGAAGTCGCCGACGATGCTGTTGATGAGGCCATCCTTGAAATCGCTGCCT
>WREK01000225.1 GCA_009779355.1 Betaproteobacteria bacterium
TGGGACGAGGGGTACAGCCCCGATGTCGGGTGGGCGATCGGAAGCGGCGAACTGTACAGCGACCCGGAAGAGCAGGACCGCGTTGAATGCGAAGCGCTGTTTAGCCTGCTTGAGAACGAGATCGTGCCGATGTTCTATGAACGCGACCGCAACGGGCTTCCGGTCGAATGGATCACCATGATGAAGGCTTCGATCCGTAAACTGGGTTCTTTTTTCAACACGCAAAGGATGGTTAAGGAGTACACGGAGTCTTGCTACCTGCCGGCGCACAAGGCGGGGAACCGCCTTTCAGTTGACCGGTGCGCTCCCGCCAAGAATCTGGCCGCATGGCGGGCGTGGGTTACCAGTGTATGGCCCAAGGTTTCAATTCGCGTTGACGAGATCAAGCAACACAGGGACATGCGGGTCGGGGAGACGGTCGGGTTGACCATCCGGGCCAGGCTCGGGGAACTGACGCCTGAAGATGTATCTGTGGAAGTACGGCACGGGCCCTACACCGCGGGAGGCGAGATCCTTGATGGGTCGATAATGACCGCGGTCTACGATAAGCGGGAAGGCGACGAAGAAATCTATCGTGTGGAAGTGCCTTGCATTGTCAGTGGACGGTACGGGTTTGCCGCGCGGATTTTGCCCAGGCATCCCGACCTGGTTTGCTACTTGAACCCGTTGATGTTGGCGTGGGAGCCCATACTGGCAAACTATTAGGAGGAGCCGCAAGGAGGATTATGCGCCGTGCCGTGCGGCTTCCGGAATCGTTTTGCCATGATGGTGATGAACGGGATGGCATGACGCCCTTGTCGCGCACGGCGAGTCGCGCTCTATATTGGTTGCATGTATAGATCTGCCTCCTTTGCTTTAGGTAAACCTGATGCGCTAACCGATGGCGTCCAGTTCCCTTGAGTCTATGACTCTTGAAGGGACTGGGCGATACCATCGGTTTTGCATTATTGGTTTTTTTCTGATGATCGGGCGTGCGTTGCGGGTTTTGAGCAGGAAGATTGGTACGGAAGAGCTACCGCTGGAATCAAAAGAGGGCGCGATTTCCATACCGGCCAAAGCCTGCGACTCTTCCGCCGTGGGCGGCGGATTTTGAAAAGGCTAAAGAGTTTGCCCCGCATGAGTTACAAGGTCTGCATCCACTAAACGGCCTCCCTCCATTGTTGTTTAATCGTTGAGATTGGCATCGTTCTTGACACGCATTCCCCCAGAATCAAAAAACTTGTTGGGGGGAAAGAGATGAAAAGAATGATGTCTTTGTTTATGGCTGCCGTGTTTTCGCTGTCGATGGCCGGGTCTGTGCTTGCGACCGACGAGATTCCCGTCGTCACCGCTGAGAACGCTCCAGTGGTGGAAGTGGAAGAGGTTGTCCATGCTCCGGTTGTTGAAAAGGTTGTGAAGAAGGAAAAAAAGAAGTCTTCGAAGAAGTCCACGAAGAAGGCCAAAAAGAAAAAAGGAGAAGCTCACGCGGCGCCCGCGAAGTAAGTGAACTGAAATTTAGGCTCCACGAGAGCCTGGACTACGAGGCAGGGGGGATTACCCCCCCTGCCTTTATTTGTTTTACGGTAGCTTTGTGGTGTTGCGCTTTTGCCGCTACGTGAGGAGCTTCCTTGATACGATCTCTCGAATCGGCTTGGCCGCTGCTTTTCCGGTTAAATCCAGCCTGAGTGCCAAAGGCATATATGCGCTGCATAAACTCACAAACCGTTGGCGCTGCTACTGTCAAAAGAGATGCTTGTGTGAAAACAGCGATCTTTCGGCGAGTCGTCAACGCATCAAACACATGCAAAGGCGTATCGAGCGCCGTCGAGCCTGCGACTCTCAAAGGAGGCGGTCTATCCCATCAAGATCGTTCCGTAAGGGGGCGTCTTTTTCGCGGCGAAGGCGGGTAGAGGGGCTTCGAGCGCGGCATCGCTTTGATCAATACGCGCGCTTGTTTCAAATTTCAGCATGTTGTAATGTTAGTATTTATAGGACGACGAGCTGTTAAAAAGCGGATATAGCAAAGAAACTAAAGCCGTTTGTGCTGTTTTATGTTCTGTGAAATTCACTGATTCTGAAACTTTCAGTTTTATTTCGACCAGGAGGTCATCGTGAAAAAATTATTTGTACTTCCGGTTATACTTGCCGTGCTTATGCTGGCAGCGGGTTGTGCAAGCATGAATGTGGGTTCGTCGTCGGCAAAGACTGCGGCAACCGGTTCCGCTGGTGGAGCCACCTCGAAGAACGCAAATGACGGGCTCGAAAGATGCGACCAGGCGCTTGGCACCATGGCGGTCATTGAAGATACCAAGACCGATTGGTACCGGACACTCAACGATCGCAAACTGGGATCGACCGTGCCGGTGCTCAAATTGCTGGCGCAGCAATCCAACTGCTTCGTAGTTGTCGAACGTGGCCGCGCAATGGACAACATGATGCGGGAACGCGCATTGGCCGATACCGGCGAAATGCGCCAAGGCTCCAATCTCGGCAAGGGACAAATGGTGGCCGCTGATTTCTCGTTGAACCCGTCACTTACCTTCAGCAACAAAGACGCCGGTGGTATAGGAGCAAGCGCTGCCAGCCTGTTGGGTGGCGGTAGAACTCGTATGCTCGCTGGTGTGGCGGGCGGCGCCAGCTTCAAGGAGGCCAGCGCTCTGTTGACGATGTTTGATAATCGTTCCGGTGTTCAACTTGCTGCAGCTGAGGGTAGCGCCAGCAATACCGACTTGGGCTTGATGGGTTCGCTCTTTGGCACTAGGGCCGGCGGCGGTCTCGGCGGTTATTCCAATACGGCTGAAGGTAAAGTGATCGCTGCCGCGCTCACGGATGCCTTCAACAACTTGGTTAATGCGGTGCGCAACTACAAGATGCAAAGCGTAAAAGGCGGCCTGGGAACCGGTCGTGGCGGCTTGCAGGTGCAACAGGACTAAGCGCGCTTTTGCATAGGGACGCTGACAGGGAAACTAAATTGGTTGCTGACTTGATGGGGCGCAAACGCGCCCCATTTTTTTGCTGTTGACGCCTTCAGACGCGAACCGGCGTAAAAGGTTGTTAAATGCGGACTATCATTACA
>WREK01000226.1 GCA_009779355.1 Betaproteobacteria bacterium
GATGCGCCTGCCGCGCTCCAACCTCGCTCCGGCTGTGCTGCCGGATAGCGCGAGTTTCACAGCGTCATGCACGGATAAGTCTCGGGTGAGCGCCATATAATGCCCGCTCACTGCGATATCTGGCGTTACATCGAATAGCCGTGCGGCGCTCCGATTGACGGACAACACCGCTCCGTCACCGGCCAGCACGACCAGCCCCTCCGCCATATTTTCGGTAATCGTGTCAAAAGCGTGACTGTGGGCCTCCAAAGCGTGCAACTGTGCATCGATACGCTGATTTTGCGCCTGCAACCGGGCAAGCAACGGAGTCAATTCCTCATAGACATCGTTTTCAGCCGGATGTTCGAGGTCGATCCCGTCGATTGGGCGTACCAGCAGCGCAGTTAGCTTCCTTGCGATCAAAATGCCCAGTGCCATCACCAGAATGAAAGCAATGATCAGCGTGGGAATCAAATCTATCAGCGCACCCAAAGCCGTTTGCCGTGCTTCGGAAACGCGCAACACCGACCCGTCGGTCAGGCGCAGGGCGTAATAATACGTCCTCCGGTTCAGCGTCCTGGAGAGTCGGCTGTCGCGCCCCTCGCCGTCTCGCATCGCCCGGATCACTTCAGCGCGGTCCGCGTGGTTCTCCATCCCGGCGGGATCGGCGTTGCTGTCGTACAGGACGCTGCCGTCCGGGGCAATCCAGGTAATGCGGGTGGAGCGGTTTGCGGCATAGGCAGCGGAAAGCGCTTCCTTCACATCCGTGGATTGTTCCAGCGATGCCGTCAGGATGCCCGCCGCACTCTTCAGCGTGCCATACGCTTGTGTCTCAAACGTAGCGGTCACCCGCGGCATGATCAACGCCGCCAGCACAATCATTGTAAACAATGCCAGCAAAAACATATACCCGATGATGCGTCGTCTCATTCGTTTCCCTCCAGAAATCGATACCCAACGCCGCGCACCGTCCGCACCCAAGCGCCGTAGGCGCCTAGTTTGGTGCGCAGCGTTTGCACATGCACGTCTACCGTGCGCGTGCCGCCCTCGTATGTGGCTTCCCACACGGTGCTTAGCAAGCGTTCGCGGCCAAGGGCAATGCCACGGTTCTCCATCAGGAATCGGAGCAGTTCAAACTCCTTCAAAGTGAGATCGATGGATGCGCCGTCCGCGGTACATAGGTGGCTCTCGGCGTCCAGCATAAGGCCTTGGGCCATGAGCCGTTTGGCTCTTTCGGATGGTCCCGCACGGCGGAGAAGCGCCTTGACCCGCGCCATCAACTCCAGGACACTGAATGGCTTGGCGATGTAGTCGTCCGCGCCCTCATTCAGGCCATGAACGCGATCAAGCTCCGCGCCTTTCGCGGTCACCAGGATGATCGGGATGTCCTTCGTACTCACCTGCTCCCGCAAACGGCGCAGGATGGACAAGCCGCTTTCACCGGGCAGCATCAAGTCCAGAAGCACCAGTTCCGGAAGCTCCCGGTCACAGGCAACCCAAAAGGGTGGAGCCGCGGCAAACCCCTCGGCCTCAAAGCCGGATTGACGCAACGCGTAAAGTATCATGTCGCGGATGTCCGCCTCGTCCTCAACCGAATAGATCATGCTCTATCTCCTTTGTGTATGCCCGTGATAGCAAATGCCACCCATTCGGCGATATTGACCGCGTGATCGCCGATGCGTTCCAGGTATTTGGCGATCATCAAAAGATCCAATGCCTGGCTTCCCGTGTCCACACGCTGTTCGATCAGGGTGATCAGCTCGTTCTTGATATACACAAATAGCTCGTCCACAACGTCGTCGTGGGTGATTACCTGCTCGGCGAGGGTCAGGTTTCGTGATACGAAGGCATCGATGGATGATTTGACCATCCAGATGGTCTCCTTGGCCATCTCGGGGATGTGCTCCAGGCGTTTGATGTAAGGCGCGCCTTTTAACATCACCACGATCTCGGCAATGTCGGCAGCCTGGTCGCCGATGCGCTCCATATCGGTAATCATTTTGAGCGCGGCGGAGATAAGGCGTAAGTCCCTCGCCACCGGTTGCTGTTGGAGCAACAACCTTAAGCACAGAGATTCGATGTCGCGATCCATCTCGTCGGTCTTTCTTTCAAACTCAATGACCTCCCGCGCCAGATTGACATCCCGGTCAACCAGCGCCTTGGAGGCACGCTCAATGGCGCATTCGATGGTCGCGCCCATCTCTATGAGGGCCGCGTTGAGCTTTTGTAACTGCTCATCCAGTTGGCTGCGCATCATCCGAACCTCCCTGTGATATAATTCTCGGTGCGCTCATCTTTTGGCATAGAGAAAAGCTGTGCTTTGGTGCCGAATTCTACCATATCGCCTAGTAAAAAGAAGGCGGTATAATCCGCGATACGCGCGGCCTGCTGCATGTTATGGGTTACGATCACGATGGTGTAATCCTTCTTCAGCGCCATGCAGAGTTCCTCTATGCGGGAGGTGGAAATTGGGTCAAGGGCGCTGGTTGGCTCATCCATGAGCAATACATCAGGTTCCACGGCCAATGCCCTGGCGATGCAAAGCCGCTGCTGCTGCCCGCCGGACAGGCCCAGCGCGCTCTTTTTGAGCCGGTCCTTCACCTCATCCCAGATGGCGGCGCTGCGCAGCGATTCCTCTACAATGGCGTCCAGCTTTACCTTGCCGCGGACGCCGTGTGTGCGCGGGCCAAAGGCCACGTTGTCGTACACGCTCATGGGGAAGGGGTTGGGCTTTTGAAACACCATGCCCACGCGTTTACGGAGCAGGTTGATGTCCATATCGCCATAGATGTCCTGCCCATCCAAGGCAACGGTGCCTTCGATGCGGCAACCTTCGATCAGGTCATTCATCCGGTTCAGGGTTTTGAGCAGCGTGGATTTGCCGCAGCCCGAGGGACCGATAAGGGCGGTGATTTCACGCTCACGGATTTCCATGTCTACATCTTTAAGCGCGTGTAAATCCCCATAGAATAAATTGAGATTTGAAATGCTTATTTTATGCATAGTTACCCCTTTGCGATGCGCTTGGCGATGGCGCCGGACAGCGCGTTGATACCAAATACCACTATCA
>WREK01000227.1 GCA_009779355.1 Betaproteobacteria bacterium
AACCGCAAGACCAAGACCCTCAGGAAAACAACGACGACGACCAACAGGATGATAATCAGGACGACCAATCCCAAGACGAGGACGAGCAGAAGCAAGACGATCAACCGCAGGAGGAGGAGAAAAAGGAAGAAATGCCACGGGATGTTCAGGAGCTGTTGCGCCGCGCATTGCAGCGAGAGAAAGAGCATGAGGACGAGAAGAAATCCAAAATGCGAAACTTCCCGATGTTGCCGGGGGAGAAAGATTGGTGAGGACTGAACACGCAGATAACGCAGATGAAACGGATTTTTACAGATTTGTAAATGTTATATTGACGATTGTCTATATGTATGTTATTGTAATACCTTTTCCATACACAAAAGGTTTCAAGATGATTCAATACGAAAGTAAAGTTAGCTTGTTCAAAGCGTTGTCAGACCCGAACCGTCTGATGATTGTGGATATGCTTTCTTGTGGTGAACTTTGCGCCTGTAAGATTTTAGAGAAGTTCCATATCACGCAACCAACCTTATCCCATCACATGAAAACGCTTTGCGACTGCGGCTTGGTCAAGGGGCGCAAAGTGGGAAAATGGATGCACTACTCTTTAGACAAAAAGAAAGTGCAGGACATGAAAAAATTCTTACGCGCCATCACAACAAGCAAAGAGCGTTGTATCTGCAAGGACAGTGAATGTACGTGACAAACCAAGGAGAAAATCCAATGAATGAAACCGAGAATAACCAACCCTGTTGCAAAGAACCCGAGGCCGCGCCCTCGTGTGAATGCTCGGTAGGCGGATGTGACTGCGGAAAACCCGTGAGGAGAGAACCGCCCAAGGTGGTGATTTGCCTAGTCATATTATTGGCAGTCATCGCCTTCATCACTTGTAGGTTATGGCAGACACGCTCGAACACGGGGGACGGGGGATGTTGCCCTGCGGCCTCTTCATCCTGTTGCCCCGAAAACTGAAAGGGGGATGCCGATGCTTGATTCTGTCATCCATGCGCTACAGCAGACCTCCTCGCAACCGTTAGGGCTATTGCTCGCCTTGGCGCTTGGCATCTTGAGCGCCGCCGTCAGTGCGTGTTGCGTGTTGCCAACGCTGGGGGTGCTGATCGGTTATTCTGGCGCACAAGAAAGCGTTGACAGGAAACTGGCCTTCAAGAAAACGCTTTTCTTCACGCTGGGGATAATCGTATCCATCACGGTCATTGGCGTAACGGTCGGGGTTGTGGGGAAGGTTGCGTATGCCAGTTTCGGCCGCTATTGGAAGATTTTTGCCGGCATCGTGATTATCCTCTTGGGGATGGCCACGCTGAAACTTCTTCCCTTCACGTTACCGTCGGAGAAACTCGAAGGCATGAAGAACCGCCTCGGAACGTCAGGGATGGTGCTGGCTGGCTTTATCCTCGGGGGGCTGGTTGCGGTCAGTTCCATGTGCTGTAATCCCGGTCTCTTCATTTTGACTGGGGTTGCCATGATGACCCCACGGGAAGTCTTTCAGACGGCTCTCCTGTTCGGGATGTTCGCCGTCGGGTTCAGCCTGCCGTTCGGGGCCGTCCTGTTCGGCATATCTTTGACCAAGGCCTACTTTCTGCCCAAGGGCGCGGATGCGGTTGTCAGGAGAATTGCGGGGGGAATCCTGCTTGTTGTCGGGTTCTATTTTTTAATGACGTTCTGATTTGAAAGAGTGGAGGATACAATCATGGAAACGGACAGGAAAGAGTTGGTCAAGCAAACCTACAATGAATTGGCGAAGTCTGCCGACTGCGGGCAGAAGTGTTGTTGTAACCCTTTCGCCCCGGCTACGCCGTCGAACAAGGCGTACACCATCATGAGCGAGGACTACAGCCAACTCAAAGGCTACGAGCCCGATGCCGACTTGGGTGTGGGTTGCGGACTGCCCACGCAATATGCTCGGATACAAAAGGGTGATGTTGTCGTGGACTTGGGGAGTGGCGCAGGGAACGATTGTTTCATTGCCCGAGAGGAGACGGGAGAGACGGGGAAAGTCATTGGCATTGACTTCGCCCCCGAGATGCTTGCAAGGGCGAGGAAGAACGTCGCCAATGCAGGTTTCACGAACATGGAATTTCTAGAGGGCGACATTGAGGATATGCCGTTGGCGGACATGACTGCTGATGTGGTCGTGAGCAACTGCGTGTTAAACCTGTTGCCGTGTAAGGACAAGATTTTTCACGAGATTTACCGTGTGTTGAAACCTGGTGGGCATTTCTGCATTTCGGACGTGGTGCTGGAAGGGGTGTTCCCTAAAACGTTTACCGACAATGCCGCCATGTACGCAGGTTGTATCGCAAGCGCAATACAGCGCAAGGATTATTTGGGCGAGGTGGAAAAGGCGAGGTTTGCGGATGTCAAGGTAGAGCGGACAAAAACAATCGTCATTCCCGATGATGTCTTGCAGGAGCATTTGGACGAGACCGCCATTCGGGAGTACAAGGCTGGAAACGTGGGCATTTACTCGATAACCGTGACGGGAAAACGCCCGAGCCAAAATAACTGACGAGGTTTCCTCCCTTTGCTCTACTTTTCAGAAAATGAGACAATGACGTAGCAAATCGTGCAGGGAAGTGTTATAATAATCCACCAAATGAGGGATTATATTGTACAGAGTTTGTGCATTGTTTGTTTCACGCTCACCGTTTCGGCGGCGGATGTGTCGCTGAATGTTACAGCATCGCGCACGAAAATCTATCTGGGTGAGAGCGTGAACCTGAATGTCGAGGTGAGGGGGGCGGACCGTGGGCTGTCGCCGCCGGATGTTTCGGGGTTTCCGAAATCGGAAATCCATTTGCTGGGGTCACAGAGCAACAGCCGTTCGAATATTATTGTCGTCAACGGGCGTATGACACGGGAGTCGTTTGAGGGGCGGCTCTTTGTCTATCAGGTGAAGCCGCCGGAGGCAGGGAGGTTTCGGGCGGGGCCCTTCCGCATGGTCGTTGAGGGTAAGTCGTATGTGCATCCCGGCGTGACCATCGAGGTCATCGGGGTCGAGCAGCAGGATACGGTCATTGCAAAGGTG
>WREK01000228.1 GCA_009779355.1 Betaproteobacteria bacterium
ATAAAAATTGCTGCGGTTGTAGCGCGTGATGGCGTAGAAGTTGCGGTAGCCGAGCCAGTATTCGGTATCCACCCCCGGTGTTTCGAGGTCGACCAGCGTGGCTTCGCCAGCGGCGGGCAGGGAACCGGTGAGCGGGCGGATGCCGGCTTCCAGCAGTCGCGCTTCGCTCAAACTGGGTTCGATACCTGCTTCGATGAGCGGCGCGGGGTTCGTGCCAGGGGCAAGCCGCACTCTGACCGCCACGGGCGCGCCTGCCACCCAGCCGTGCTTGTGCAGGTAGTTGGCGATGCTGCCGATGGCGTCTACCCCATTGCTGTCAAAGTCGATTTTTCCGTCGCCGTCGAAATCCACCGCAAAACGGCGGATGCTGCTCGGCAGGAATTGCGGCCAGCCGATTGCGCCCGCGTAGGAGCCGACGTAGCTGGACGGGTCGCGTTTTTGCTCCCTGGCAAGCAGGAAGAGCGATTCCAGTTCGCCACGGAATAATTCGGCACGCGGCGGGTAATCAAAAGCCAGCGTGGCAAGCGCGGAAAGCGTTTCGAATTTGCCTGTATTGCGGCCAAAGATCGTTTCTACCCCGAGAATGCCCAGAATGATCTCCTGCGGCACGCCGTATTGTTTTTCAGCCTGGCGCAGCTCTTTTTCGTATCGCCCCCAGGCTTCGAGCCCGCCTTCGATGTGCGTACGCCCGAGAAACTGGCTGCGGTAACGGTGCCATGAGCGCACGCCGCGTTTGGCAGGCGGTTTTATCAACTCGATGACGCGCGGGATGTGGTCGGCGCGGGAAAGCGCCACGTAGATGGGGGCGGTATCCAGCCCGTTGCGCGCGGCGATTTCCTCGACGAAGGCGGAAACATCCTCGCGTGTCGTGAAATCTGCGTGCGCGCAGATTGGCCCGAGGGCGAGCGCCAGGAAAGCAGCGCCCAGGCGGAACAGGGAGCCGGGAGTTTTGATTGTCCTTGATTTCATCTGAATATGAACCCTGTCAGAAATGCTCCGCCTGCATAACAAATACGGTGCGGAGGTCTGCTGTGTGTCGGTATGGACTACGTTTACTGTTTAATGCCCAAGGTATCTATGGCGTGAGCCAATTCATCGATTTCCGTGTGCAAAGGCGGTGAACGATAACGTAAACAAGCGTACCGGGTACAGATCGAGGTGAGTACATCGGCATCTGCGGGGCGTGCGGCAGCCAGCCTCCGGGCGTAGTCGAGCGGGCCTTCATCGTGATTCCGGGCAAGGCCGAGGGGGGCAAGCCGGTTTGAAAACCGCACCCAGGCGCGGTCGAGCGGGTCGAGCCCATTATCATTGCGGCGATATTGCGCCCAACCGTAAAACGCGGCCATCAGGAAGGCAATGGCGATGGAAGCCACACCGAATGCCGTCGACGAAGAAAAGCCATTCATGCCGAAGGATTTCAGTAGATTCTGTTGCCGCCTGCCGTCGTAGGAGATGACCTGCTGGTTCCATTGCGTCGAGACGGCTTCCCAACCGTCGCGCAGTTGCCGGAGCCACAGATATCCCGGGCGCAGCATGAAAGGCAGCTTCCCTTCCAGTGCCCCTTCCAGCCCCTGGTCGATGCGCATCGGCACGATGAGCGCAGTGGGGTCGACCCTGACCCAGCCGCGTTGCGCGTACCAGACCTCAGCCCAGGCATGGGCGTCCGACTGGCGTACGCTGATGGACTGGGTGATGGGATTGATATGGCCCCCCTGGTAACCCGTGACTACACGCGCCGGAACGCCTGCCGCACGCGCCAGGAAAACGAAGGCCCCGGCGAAGTGTTCGCAGAACCCCTCACGGGTTTCGAACAGGAAAAAGTCGATACCGTTTTCTTTCAGCAACGGGGGTTGCAGCGTATAGCTGAATTCTCCCTCCATGAACCAGCCAAGGATCCGCCCAACCGTCTGCTGGGGCGTTTCCGCTTTCAGTTCGGCGGCCAGCGCCCGCGCACGGGGGTTGACCTGCGCGGGCAACTGCCGGGCCTGTTCGAGCATCGACGGGTATTCGTCCAGCCCGACTTCCGTATCGGGAAAGGAACTGAGTGCGAACAGCATACGGTGGCTGACCGGCAGGCGTGTCTGAGCCTGGAAATCGCGGGAAAAATGCACCCCTTCCACTGGCCCGTCCGGGTAATCGAGAGCCGGTAGCCAGTGCTGTTGATGGGATTCGAGCATGATCCGGTAATCAAAACTGCGCCCGGAGGGGCTGTAGGCCGGGGTATCGCTCAACAGGCCTGCCGCCATGCGCCATGTTTGCCCGTCAAACCGGCTCAGGACAGGGCCGCGCCAGTAGCGGTCTGCCGGAGTCGGATGGGGACCGTCAAATTCCACGGTGAAAGCGAGATTGTCCGAGAGAATCAAATTGCTGATCGTGCCCGGCGACATCGAATCGGATAAACCGCTGATTGCGGCTGTTTCAGCCGGGACCCCCCATAACGGATGGATTGTCCGGGGAAAAAGCAGGAAGAGGGCCAGCATGAACGGTGTGCCCTGCGCGAGCAGGATGGCACCCATTTTCAGGCGCTCGCGCGAGTTGCTGGACGGGTCGGCCAACGCAACCTGGCTGCCGAGCGTAATCAGCAGGGCAATAAGGGCCAGCGCTGCGGCGGGCAGGGATTGGTCGCTGAAAAACAGCCCGAACTGGAGGAAAAAACACAGGAGCACTACAACGCGGATGTCGCGCATGTTCCGGGTTTCCAACAGCTTCAGGCAAAGCAGGGTTGCCAGGAAAATCAGCCCCGGCGTTTTGCCTAAAAGCTGCCCCAGGTCGAGGTGGATGCAGAGGGCCACACCCAGCACGAGCGGCGGCAGCACCCATCGCGACGGTGCGGCCTTTCCGTGCCACAAAAGCCAGCCACGCCAGAGAATTAACGCTGTGCAGAACATGATGACCCAGACGGGCATTTTCGGCAGATGGGCAGCGAGGGTCGATACCGCTGCAGCCAGCAGCCAGATGGCCTGGTCGCGTCGCAGGGAAACCCCGACGGGTTTGCCGCGCTTCGAGGAAACGTCGCCACCGCTA
>WREK01000229.1 GCA_009779355.1 Betaproteobacteria bacterium
CTGTCCGCTTTTCTCGTCGTAGGAAAGACGGATCCTGGGCTGATCCTCAGTAGCTTGTCCTATGATCATTTGGCCATTTTTCTCGGCGTCGTACATGCTGTAGTGACAAGCGCACTTGAAGGTGTTGTTGCCGCTGTCGAAGGCAAGCGGGCAGCCCATGTGTGTGCACAGGATGCTGTATGCAACAATGTCTTTATCTGGCCCGACCCCACCAGGGACAGGTACCCCCAGTTTTATGGCAAGACATGGTGAAGAGGCATCCGGGTAATTGAACGATACCGGCTTACCTCGCGTGAATTGCGTAATGGGTGCAACGGAATGCCCTGGATAGGGGAGGAGCGTGCGGCTTGTGTCAGGCGCGGGCGCATTCTTGGTCGCAGCGGCAACTGGGATGGCAACAACTGCGGCAGTGGCAGCCACGCTGCCTCCGCCCAGTTTCAGGAAAGTGCGCCGGTTTAACGTCTTATTTGACATTTTGGTATCCTTGTTCTGTTTCAAATCAGGTCGAATCTGGGCCATCGGTTTCTGCTATGAACCGCATGTTCATTTCAGGCTCTCCAAGGTGTTGGCGAATTCACTCCGTATATTTTATGAATGAATTATGACAAATCTGTGAAATACCGAATTACCAGGAGGATCAGGTTGCCAAGGGGTGCAAGAGAAAGCGAATCATGGAATGTCGCAAGCATTCGACTGCTACGCTGAGGGCTATGTTTTATCCGCAGTAAACGCTCACGATCCCCATCCGGCAATGCCCAAGCTCCTTGGAGACCGTCAGCCGTGCCATCCGGTCGGTTTCCCGCATCTCCCCTTTGAGCGTGCCGTGGGCAGGGCCGCCTGCTTTCGGGCTTTTCCAGCCCGTAAGTTCTTCGTAGCGCATCTGTGCGTACTGATGCCGCAGCCCGTGCATGTTGGACAGCCCCGCCGCCTTGCATTGGCCGTCGTATTTGTCGCGTTGCTGGATGTAGGACTTGCCCGGCGGGATGAGCGCCCCGCCACCCGCCAGCACGAGGGCATCACGGAGTACGGTGTGCTGTTCCGCCGTGCGGATAGGTTCCACGCGCCCGCGCCCACCTTTGCACCACGGCCCGTTCAGATAGAGCAGGTTCCCCCGGACTGCGGTGGAGGGCACGATCTTGATCGACTCCTCGCGCCGCAGGCCGAATGCGGCCTGCAAGCGCAGGCTCATGCGCACATACGGGTCGGTGACGCGACTGAGCCGCTTGTCGTCGACCACCTGCGCCTTGTTGGGCGTGTTCGCATACTGACGGTCTGCGATGCCCAGTTCCGCGTTGTCTTTCGGGATCATGCCCGCCTTGCCGGTCTTTTCCGCCCACCACCGGATATTCGCCATGCGGTTCTTGATCGTGCCCGCCGACAGTTCCGCATTCTGCCACTGCCTCACCAAGCACATGACATGCTTCATCTGGAGCATGGGGGCGCGCATCTGGTTGTAGCCGCTGGCCCGCAATTGCCGGGCGCATAGCTGAAGCCCCAGGAACCGTGCGGCCTGTGTCGCGTAGCTCCCGTCCGCGTTCCTGATGCACATCGTTTTGAGGTCTGTGCCGAGTTTGCTCATGTTGGGTTCCTCCCTTGAATGGGATTGATCGGTGTCCGTCCAACGTCAGGGCGTTGGTTCCCTTGCAACGTCTGGTGTTGCCTCCCGTCCGAGAAACGAAGTTCGGTTAGTGTTTCGGCCAGATCGCCATCTAGTGACGAAATCCCATAAAGGGTTTCGACCAGACGCTCGGTACGTCCCTTTCCCCCGAATAGGGGACTCCCCACTTCCTCGCCTTTCCTGTTGGAAGCCGCGTGGGGAGGTTCCTTGCTACGCAAGTGGTTGGCATCGCTCTCTTGGGACGGCAAAAGCAGTCCCGGCCACCGATGCCCATGGCGCAAGCGCCCGGAGGGGGCGCTGTAGAACGTGAAAACGTTTTGAAACGTGGCGAAAACGGCTACGGCATGGGAGATGCGCAGCCTTCGGCCTGATGTGGACGTAGGAAAATAGAAAGCATGTGGTACAGCTTTCTGTGGTGTGCCAATGTATTTGAGCGCACGAAGATATATGACCGGGTACGGCCTGTTTCTGATTCCTAGTCCGGTGTCGAGACCGGAGCGGTGCAATTGACGCTAGGCTCACCGCGAAGTGTTACTTGGCACAAATTGCGCTTTTGAAAAATAAGCATCGACGCCCCGGAGGGCGCTGTCCGCACACTAGCGACGCGAGGCGGAAA
This sequence comes from Betaproteobacteria bacterium, assembly GCA_009779355.1. GTDB lineage: Bacteria > Pseudomonadota > Gammaproteobacteria > Burkholderiales > Rhodocyclaceae > WRNU01. The sequence goes on from WREK01000229.1 coordinate 2,235, forward strand.
GTTCCGATGAATCAGCTTCATCGGTAGCCTGCTGCTGGATGATGCACACCTGCTGCCACAGCAAAACAAACAGGTGTCCGACAATTAAAGCCCATCGGCAGGCTTTTTGTGCGCCGATTATGCGCCTCTGTTGCCGCAATACAAGGCTCTGATGAAAAAATTTTTTCCTTTATTTCATAAACTTATATCAACTTCTATGAAGTTATATTTACACTTATCTATTCATCTGTGTGCTATGGCTATTTCGCAACACGTTTGCTGACGCACCCGCCTTGCCCCCCATCATCACTTACAGTAATTTTCCCATCGTCCTAAAAATCGCTGGCGCATCCCTCCTGCCTTGGCTTCTGCGGCAGCCCACACCCGCAGTCACTACGCAGGCTATCGCCCGGTAGTGACTGCGGGTGGTGTACGGCTACGTGTTTGTGGTCAGTCGTCTGGCAGCGCCACCCAAAGGGGTGTACCTAACAATACACGTCTAATTACTCCATGCAATGAACTCATAGCATATGTGAAATTTGGTTCTTGATCTTCTCCTGATAGGAGGCGACGTGCAAAAAATGTAAGGTACTGCTTAGACCCGACACCGGCAATGCCATCATTCGAACAAGTAATAATGGATAAAATTCACGTCCTCTATTTAACCCTTGGTTTACTGCGTTTACACTGAGATTATCGAAAGGCAAATGACCCACCGCAAATGGCTTCGAAAAGAAGTAGGTAACGAACAAAAGTCTGAAGGAATCTGTTTGTGAAGAAAATTGTACAAA
>WREK01000230.1 GCA_009779355.1 Betaproteobacteria bacterium
GGCCTGAAGCTCAAGCTTGGTGTCTTCATCACATACCACTCGCCTTGACGGTCTAGACATATGCCCTCCTTATGTTCAGAAAAGCATATATTATTAACACAAATTGTGCAACTATACACTAGATAAGTATTTGTATTTGCGATGCTTTCGCATCGGATGGTACGCCATAGGTTGCTTCGTTACGCTCGCAATGGCGGTGTGGTTTTCCGGCCTGCGCTGCGTGCGGGTTTTGCGAGGTTGTCGGCGACGATGCCGTTGCGGCCGATCAATATGTGCATGTATTCGGCAAGTGTGCTCAGGCGGATGCTGGCCGGGTCAAGCTCGCGTGCGCGTTCGATCAGGGAGCGCGCCTGGTTGGCAAGCGCATGGTTCCAGCCGCGATGTTCGATGTGACGCAAGAGGGCGAGCGCGGCATTGAACAGCACAACCGGGTGGCCGGGCATCTGGTGTACCGCATCCATCATCGCTTCGACTGCGCCGTCGTAGTTGCCGATGCGTGCTTTTTCCGCGCCAGTCTTGATGAGGCTGCGGACTTCTTCCTGAACGTTTTGTTCGATGTTCTGCGAGAGCAGTTCCAGCCCGCGTGACTGAAGTATCCCGCGCAGGGCGTTAACCGTTTGTTCGTCGCCGGTCACGCGCAGGGCGTTCAAGACCACTTCGCTGCCTGCGCCCCTCATGTCGTGGTCGAAACATGCCTTCACCAGTTCGCGGGACAGCCCAGGGGAGATGGCCGTGCCCGTACCCGCGAGGCTGGCTGCTACGCTGAGTTCCACACGCGCCTCTCTCGTGTTGCCCGTATACGTGTGGAGCATCGCGTTGGCAAACGCCTTGCACAGCGCGGCATTGGGTTGGTTGCCGAGGCTGCGTTCGATGTCGCCGATGGTGTCGCGGGCGGCATCGAGCTTGTCCTGCGCCAGTTGTGCCTGCACCAGCCGCACATGGTCTTCGGGGTTGCGGAAGCCGGAATTTGTGCTCTGACGGACGACCTCTGCCAGAGCCGTTTCGGCGGTGGAGGCATCGCCCGCTTCCATTGCCAGTTCGCCGAGCCGACGCTGGCGATCCAGGCGATAAGGCGAGCGTTCAACCGCTGTATGCAATACCTCGCACGCAGCCACGGCCTGTCCGTTTTCCGCACGTACGCGGGCGAGGAGGTCGTAGGCGGCCATGAAAAAATCATTGCCGGCGATGAGCTCGGAGAGCAGGGCATCGGCCTGGGCGTAATCTTTTTTGAAGGCCAGGCAGCGGGCCAGCCCCAGTTGTGCCCAGGGAATGTGCTGGCTTTCGACGATCTGGCGATAAATCGCCTCGGCTTCGTTGAGTTGCCCGGCGGCGATATGGAAACCGGCTTCGAGCCGATAAAAATCAAGCAGGTACTGTGGATAAGCGGCTTCCGCTTCCAGGCAGTATTCAACCGCCCCGAGCCAGTCGCCAATGGCGGCCAGTTGCCAGGCCGGAAGAAGGGCCTTGCGCCTGTCCACGATCCGCTCCAGGCGTGCTTGAAGCGCGCCGGGGGACAGAGGCGTGAGGATGTAGTCGTCGGGCAGTAATTCGGCAGCCCCGACGACACGTTCGTGATTGCGCTCTGCCGTAATCATCACGAACAGGGTTTCGCTGGCGATGATATCGTGCTGGCGCAAGTCCTCCAGGAAGTGTTGCCCGTCCTGGCCGTCGCCTAGCGCGAAATCGCACAAAATCAGCGCGTAACGGCGCGTCCGCAGGTGACGCAGGGCGGTATGCGCCGTTACGGCAAAGTGCACCATGCCAAACCCAAACAAAGACAACATGCCGCGCAGTTGTGCGCGCAGTCTTGAGTCGCTGGCGATGACCAGAACCTGTAAGCCTTCAAATTTTGGCATGGCGGTACATTTGGCACATTTAAAAAATGAAGCTGGAGCAAGCTGCCTGGACGGGCGGATGAGAGTAGGGGCGGTTTTCCTCCAGAGGGGTTATTTCAGTTCGAAACCGCGCGCGCGCAGAAAATCGACCAGTTTGTCGCGCCCCGAGAGAGTTTCCGCCCCCGCGACGCGCTTGGCCGAATGCACTGCCCAGGTGCCGCGCACGTTCATCTTTTGCTGTTCATAGAACTGCACCATTGTGGCGTTGTAGGCTTCGATGCCGGGGACTTGCGCGTCGAGCGAATAACGCTCGTGGTGCAGCACTACCGACTGCGGCAACCGTGGTTTGATGCTGGCGGGCCGGGCAGGGTCGGGTTTTCCCATGCACATGCCGAAAACGGCGACGGTTTTGGGTGGCAGGCCGAGTAAATCGGCAACTTCCAGCGGTTTATCGCGCATGCTGCCGATAAAAACTATGCCAAGCCCGAGGGATTCTGCTGCCGCTGCTGCGTTCTGTGCCGCCAGCGCCGCGTCGATGGCCCCTACGAGAAAGGCTTCAAGATAATCGAGCGCTCCGTCAGGGCGTTCGGTCATTTCGGTCAAGCGTTCCAGCCGGGCAAGGTCGGCAATCCACACCAGTACCAGCGGCGCTTGCGCAATGAAGTGTTGCTCGGCGGCCAACTCGGCCAGTTTCGCCCGACGCACAGGGTCGCGTACCGCTACTACGCTACAGGCTTGCAGGTTGGATGAACTTGATGCCGATTGCGCGGCGGCGATGATGGCAGCAAGTTGGCCGTCATCTACCGGGTCAGGCAGGTATGCGCGTACCGAACGGTGGCTGAGCAGGTGCTCGATGACTGGCGACCATGCTGCTGGGTCGGGCAGGGAAGCATCGCCGTAACGTGCGGCGATGAGTTGCTTGGATGTGGGCATGTGGACTCTCCTCGTGAATCTGGATCAAGGTGCGCTCGTGCGGCGCGGAAATAAACCAGTTAAGTATAAACACCCTGTTGCGGCAGCTAAAGCCAAAAATGCCCTAGGGATGGTCTGAACAAGTCGCCGCGCCGTGTGCATCTGCGGAGTCGGGCGGTCTGCGGCGTTGCAAATCCTCGCCATAGCGACGGCTATGGCTGTGGTTTGCGCCTTGCATCCCATCCC
>WREK01000231.1 GCA_009779355.1 Betaproteobacteria bacterium
CTTTCAGCGCGCCAACTCGCGCGCCCCGACCTTGCCTCCGAACTGCTCGATACCATCGCCAGCCACGGCCTGGCGCCCGAACTGCTGCGCTTCGAAGTCACAGAGAGCCTGTTTACCCGCTCCGGCGGCCCTGCCACTGAAACCCTGCAAAAACTGCGCGAAGCCCATATCGCAATATTGATCGACGATTTCGGGACGGGCTACTCGGCACTCAGTTACCTGCATGCCCTGCCCTGCGACATCATTAAACTGGACAATTCTTTCGTCAATACCCTTGCCACCGACACGCGCCTGCGCACCATCGTCCGCTACAGTATCGGCTTGGCCAACGACCTGGGCATGACGGTTGTCGCGGAAGGTATCGAAAGCGAGACTCAGTCGCACATGCTGCGTGCCATTGGTTGTGATTTCGGCCAAGGCTTCCTGTTCTCAAGGCCGGTACCCGCCGAAGAGGCTTGTAAACTACTGCGTACCTCCATGCTCAACAGCAAAAACAGGACTCGAATCGAAATCTGAGAAGGCCGCAATTCATCGCCACCTGCCCCGACAAATCCCAACATAGGAAACCATCGCGTCAACACGATAAGCGCCACCATCGACTTTGCATTCTAAAAAAAGCGTTGATCTGGCATTCTTATGGTTGTTTATCCGGGTATCTTCTTGTGGGGACATGAGGCTGCAAGCCTCGCTTTCCCACCGGGTAAATGACCCTTCCGGGCTTCAAACCCCGGCCCGCATTCTCGACTTCCTTCATCCTTTTCGTCCTGGCTTCATTCATGCTGACCCATCCCCAACTCGACCCCATCGCTTTTTCCATTGGCCCGCTCAGTGTCCGCTGGTATGGGCTGGCCTACCTTCTTGCTTTTGCCTGCTTCATCATCCTGGGCAACCTGCGCGCGCGCCGCAGACCGGAACTGGGCTGGAACGCCCAATCTGTCGACGACATACTTTTTTACGGCATATTCGGCGTCATTATCGGCGCACGTTTGGGAGAAGTCCTGTTTTTCCAGCCCGCCTATTATTTCGCGCACCCTGCCGAAATTTTCGCGATATGGAATGGAGGGTTAAGTTTTCACGGCGGTTTCCTCGGAGTACTGGTCGCGATGTGGATTTATGGCCGCCGCCATGGCCGCGGTTTTTGGGAAATTACCGACTTCATTGCGCCGATGGTTCCCATTGGGCTGGCCTTTGGGCGCATAGGCAATTTCATCAATGGCGAATTGTGGGGGCGTCCCACGAGCGAAGCGCTGCCCTGGGCAATGCGCTATCCGTGGGTCGATGCGTTGCCTCGCCACCCCTCGCAGCTTTACCAGGCAACCGCTGAGGGGCTGCTGCTATTCATCCTGTTATGGTGGTTTGCGTCCCGTCCCCGCCCTCCACAGGTCGTATCCGGAGTTTTTCTCGTCGGTTACGGCATGTTGCGTTTTATCGCAGAGTTTTTCCGTAACCCCGACCCAGGCATTTTCAGTAGACTTGGTTTGGGATGGACCACCGCACAATGGTTGTGCCTCCCAATGATCGTCATCGGCATATATTTAATCATTCGTGTGTTATTAATCAACTCTGACCGACAACAGGCATCACTATTGTAATAGTCGAATTTCCGGGGTTCCGTCCCAGACGATCAAATCATGCGCATCCCGCGTTTTTTCTGTAACGCTTCTATCAGAGTCAAGCTCCTGCTTGCCGGCATAGCCATGCAAGTCGTTTTATTGGCCCTGCTAATTGTCAACAGCATGCGGATGATAGACAGTGCCACCCCTGCCAACCTTGCTTCGATCCGGCAATCCATTCTGGAACAAAGCGCACTCATTACCGTTATCGGGGTTTTCATCATTTTCATCCTGCTGTCGGGCATCGGCCATCTTCTGGTAAGGCAGTTCAACCGCCTGACAGATGCCAGCAAAGCGCTGGCTAAAGGCCACCTTGACCATCGGATCTCCGACGCTGACGGTGACGAACTCGCCCTGCACTTCAACCTGATGGCCTCCTCGCTCCAGGCGCGCATCAACGATCTGCAATGTTCCACAGAAAAATTCAAGAGCCACGCAGACCGCTACGCATTGGTTATCCACGGTTCAGACGACGGTTTCTGGGACTGGGACATTTCGGAGGAGCAATGCTATTTCTCGCCCCGCTTCTGTGAAATTCTTGGATGTTCTGTCGATGCTTCGGTTTCCGACACTTCGCCACTGGAAGCCTCAATGGTATTTTTTACCACGCGCCTGCATCCGGACGAAGCGGCCACTTTTCATGCCCGCATGATCGAACACCTGAAAGGCTCAGCGCCCCAGTTCATGTTTGAACACCGCATTCGCCACAAAGACGGCAGTTACCGCTGGATCATGACCCGCGGCCTGGCACAAAGGAACGAAGAGGGCCGAGCCATCCGGATGGCAGGCTCGATCAGCGACATCCACCTGCGCAAGCGCGTCGTACAGCAACTGCAACATGACGCCATGCACGACATTCTCACTGGCCTACCCAACCAGGCACTGTTCATCGAGCACCTGCAGCACGCGTTTGCACAGCGGGAACGCGACCCAGATTTCCGTTTCGCGGTACTGGTGCTCAACCTCGAAAGCTTCCATCTCATCAATGACAGCTACAGCCATGCCGCAGGCGACCACCTGTTGCGCCAAGTTGCCGACCATCTCGGCAGTTCGTTGCGGGGCGGCGATATCCTTGCCCGCCTGAGCGCCGACCAGTTCGCCATCCTGCTGCATGGCCTGTCGTCCAACGACGAGGCGCTGGAAACCGCCAGGCAACTGCTCAACCTGCCCACGTTCACCGCCCTGGGCTCCTGGCAGACATTGCATGTCCGGTGCCGGATCGGCGTAGCAACAAGCGACGACTGCAACGATGCCGAAACCCTGCTGCGCGATGCCGACAACGCGCTGCAATCCGCGCGCAGGAACGCCTCTTCACCAGTGCAACTCTTCCAGGCATCGATGCACGACACTTTACTGAACAGGCTCACGCTCGAA
>WREK01000232.1 GCA_009779355.1 Betaproteobacteria bacterium
CCGGGCCGGGGGCGGACCTTGCCGAAGTGATCGACCGGCTGGAGTTGGAGCGGGAGCGGCTGCGGACAGAGACATCCGCGATGACCGCGCGGGCGAAGGAGGCAGAGGAAGAGCGGCGCAAACTGGAAACGGACCGGGAAAGGGTGCGGTCCGAGGAGTCGCGCGTGGTGTCGAACGCGCGCCGGAAGATGATGGAAGAGGTGAGAAAGGCGGAGGGCGAGCTTTCCCGGATCATGGAGGAGATGCGCAAGGATCGCCGGATCGACAATGTGCGGAAGGCGTCCGTGGTGCTGAAAGAATGGAAAGACAAGGCGCGCGCCGAGGAAGAGAACCCGGCCCTACGGACATTGATGAGCCGCACGGCTCCGGCGGAACAAGATGTCGTTCTGCTTCCCGGCCGGAAAGTGTTCGTCCGGTCGCTGTCGAGGGAAGCGGAGGTGGCCGCCGTATCAACGCCCGACGACCGCGAAGTCGAAGTTGTTGCGGGAGGAATGAAAGTTCGTGTCCCGCGCGACCAGATTCGCGTATTCCCCGGTCAGGGCGCAGCGAAAGAAATTCGGAAGGAAACAGGCAGCCGTCGTGTCGAGGTGTCGTCCGCCGCCGTTTACCTTCAATCGCCGGATAACACCATCGACCTGCGCGGGATGTACGCGGACGAGGCGATTGCAGAAGTGGAGAATTTCCTCGACCGGCTAGCCCTGGCGCAATCGCCGCACGCTTTCATCATCCACGGCCACGGCACGGGCGCGCTGAAGGCCGCGATCCGCCGCCACCTGTCGAAATCCCCTTACATAAAACGCTCCATGCCCGCCCCAAGAGAACAGGGCGGCGACGGAGCGACAATCGTGGTTTTTTGAAAGTCTTCTGAACTACTCTTCATCATCGCAAAGCTGTTCCCAAGACACGCCGAGGGCTGCGGCCAGACGATGCACAGTGGTCGTCCGAAGATTAGCGCCCTTGGCTTCCAGCTGTGAATACGCCGGACGACTTATGCCCATGCGTTCCGCCATGTCCGCCTGGGAAAACCCTTTGTATTCGCGCCAAGCACGAACAAGACTTTTGCCTTCCAGGTTGGCAATTTTGGAAACAACAAGTGGGATAACCGGGCTTTCTTCGGTTTCCTGGTTCAAGGAAGCCACGTATTCCGCATATGGCACGAGAACAAACAAAGGCTTCCCGCAATCCTCAATGATTTGGTGTCTAATAGGTGCGCTCATTGCGTCTTTTCACCTCCGTAACCGTGATCACTTCCTCCGCCACATCAAAGAAGGCCCGGTATTGCCCGATCCGCAGGCGGTAGCCTGGCGCATCGGTCAAATTTTTCACCCCACTAATGTCCGGCCAATTCTTCAACACCTCAAGGGCATCTATAGATAAAAACCATGTCCCGTTTGCAAAATTTGGCGATTTGTTTGCGCGCATTAAGTGTGATACTCACGGTTTTCACAGAGACAATGCAACATTTGGAAAGTTTTTGTCAATCTTGCGTTGCCAAAACTTTCCTTTGCTTTGGGGGAGGGATATTTAAACCCTTGCCGGCAAGGCAATGACCATACCGGCATGTTGAAAAAAAGCGGTCAGCCTGTCAAAGTACCTGCTCAATCGTGTCAGGTGTTTTCATACGATAAACCTCATCGTATAAAAACACCTAAGAAGCCGCAAAAACCTTCGCGATGCTTGATTGAATATCTTCCGCTGCCTGCTTTGGATCAAGCGCTTTTTTTATAGGACGCCCTACTACAATATAATCCGCCCCATTATTAAAGGCGGTTTCCACATTTACTGTTCTTTTCTGGTCGTCTACCTCTGTGTTTTCAACCGGCCTTATACCTGGAACAACGATCAAAAGCTTGTCTCCAAGCTCTTTCCGTAGCCTTGAAATTTCCAACCCTGAAGAGATCACGCCATCACATCCTATTTCCAGGGCTCGCTTTGCGCGTGAATACACAAGATCTTCAACTTTGACACTTTGAAACCCAAGCGACTCTATATCTTCCTGGCATAGACTTGTCAAAACAGTTACAGCAAGAATTTTTACGCCACTTTTTGCATTACATGCAGCTTCTAATATTTTATCGCTTCCGTGAACCGTAACAAACTCCGCATGACGATTTTTCAACTGGCGTACAGCCGAAGCAACTGTATTTGGAACATCAAAAAATTTCAGATCAACAAATACTTTTTTTCCTTTTTTATGTAGTTCATCTATTAATTTAAAGTAACCGTCAGCCATAAAAATTTCTAACCCAAGTTTATAAAACTGAACTGAATCTCCAAGTGTTTCTATGATCTTTTCGGCTTCTTTGACATCAGGATAATCAAGAGCAAAAATTAATCGTTCCCTTACTGGAATCTGTTTCTTGGAAAGTAATGATTCCATTGTCTTTATACTCCTTTTTTGCGGATCATTCAGTGTCGCCATGCGCAAGGTCGTTAAAATATGACATATCACTTTAGCGGGCGCAATATCTTACGCTGCCCAAAATAATGAGATGAAAAGACGGCGCTTTTAAACAGCGACATTATTATTGCGTTTTTCTTTAGCGTTTGCATGCCCCCCACGACATGCTACGCCGTTTCCTGTTCTCGCCCTTCCTGGCTTCGCTGCGAATGACACCAAGTTGCTGTCAAGCGTGGGGTAAATTGGTTGCGCGGCATTGGATGCCGCGTGGAATACACAGCATTCCGAAGGGCAAAGCGAAGAGACCGCGCTCCCAGCCGCAGCCGGACAATCAGGCAGATACGTATCCCGCAGGAGAAATCTCGTGATCAAAGCTGTTCTTGCGTCACATCACCGGTCGCAGGAATTGTTCCCTTATGGTTTTTCAGCGCGGAATGCTATCTTAACCATGCGCGAGGCTTGTTTGAATACCCGGCGAAACACGTTCCCGCTACATTGCGCACAATCGCCACTTAGTCCATGAAGGATCGAAGGGAGAATCATGGCCCGCTGGAAATCGTTCACCGTGAAAG
>WREK01000233.1 GCA_009779355.1 Betaproteobacteria bacterium
CTGCACGATTGCCGCGGTTGTGGCTAACGGCATGCCAAACGGGCTTGTCGCGCTGTAGGGGATGGCGTCCCCGACATCCCGCCCTGACACGGCGCTGGCGGATCACCATCCCCGAGCACCGGGGCGGGGCGTCGGGGACGCCGCCCCCTACAACGCCGTCGCTGTTGCGGGGTGTTGCGTCCCTGCACGATTGCCGCGATTGTGGCTAACGGCATGCCAAACGGGCTTGTCGCGCTTGTAGACCAACTATGAAAAGTCAACCCCCCCCGAAAAATTTTCCGGGAGGGGTTGGGAGCGAGAGCAATGTACGACCAAAAGAGCCTGCGAGACAGGCTCTGGAAGGAGCAAGAGACGATCAGGGCTGCCGCTTCACATAGGGCCGATTCTCTTTGAGAACGGCAAAGATGATGTAGCAGAGCTTACGCGCGACAGCCCCGACGCAGACACTATGGTGCTTTCCCTCGGCACGTTTCTTCTGGTAGAAGGCGCTAAGCTCCGGATCGTGGAATGCGGCGACCATGGCAGCCTGGTACAGGGCTCGTCGCAAGTAAGGCGAACCACGTTTGGACATTCGGTTGTTGGTGGATTCATACTGGCCGGACTGAGAAACAGAGGCGTCGATTCCAGCGAAGGCAACCAGCTTGGAACCAGAATCGAAGCGGGAGATGTCGCCGAACTCCCCCAGAATGACCGCGCCAAGAACAGGCCCGATGCCGGTGATGGTGGTAATGGGCGAAGCGAGCGTGTCCATGATCGCCTTGATTTGCCTTTCGGTATCGGCAACCTGCTGCTCGATGAAGTTCATTTGTTCAAGCAGGCTGCGGAGTTGAAAGGAGAAAGTGTCCCGGCAGAAAGTCACCCCAAAGGAGTGAGCGGCGGCATGGGAAAGACGTTGGGCCTGTGCCGCGCCACACTTCCGCCGGCTGAGGCCGGTGAGCAGTTCCGTCAGTTGCTCCACGGAAACGCTCTCCAGCTCGGCAGGCGTGCTATAGGTGAGGAGCACTTCCTTGGAGGTCGTGCCGAACACCTCGGAGAAGACGCTCTCGTATTCAGGAAACACCTGATCCAGCACGCAGATAACCTTGCGTTTCAGGTCGGCGATGGAATCCACCTGATAGCTCCTGAACCGGGTGAGGGTGCGCAGGGAGAGCAGGCTTTCGTCGGTGAGCTTGGTTTCAACGAACCCGCCATAGCGGATGAGATCAGCGATGAGCAGGGAATCGATATCATCGGTTTTGCGCTTTCGGATCTCCACCCCCTTGCGCCATCCGTCCGTCTGAATGGGGTTGATCACGTGCAGCACGTACCCAGCATCGAACAGGAAGGAGTACAGTGCCAGCCAGTAGTGGCCGGTGGCTTCCATCCCGATCTCGATCTGCGCCTGATCCGGTGCATGGAGTTGAATCTTCTCCAGCAGACTTTCAGCGCCTTCCCGCGTATTGGCGAATGCGAATGCTTTGAAGACCGGTTTTCGGGAAGCGTCCATCATGGAGGCGACATGGTTGTTCTTGCCGACATCAATCCCTACGTAGTACATAGCCGCACCGCCGGTTCTGTATTTTGAGCAGGGTTGTCCTCTGAACCGATGAGCGTTACAGCCTTGTGGCACATCCGAAGCGGCGCATCGCGCGGCCTTCATCCAACTGATCCGTAACCTGCTCACCGGACAGAGGCGTCAGTCTACAGGACGAGTCCTTCACTCACGGGGACGTCGACGCCCTCTGCCCAATGGCACAATTATCCCATTTGCCGGGCTAATTGTACAGGTTTTTGAGGGGTTTTGGTTCCTCTGAAACCTGTTTGCATTATACAAGGGGGCGGCGTCCTCGACGCCCCGTCCTGGTGCTCGCGTGTATAGTCAATCAAGTTGAAACATGGTCGTTCGCATAGTATAATAGCAGGATGTACAGCAAAGATTTTCGGGAGAGAGTATTGGCGTATCTGTCAGAAGGCCAAACAGAGGAATCAGCAGTAGTGGTGTTTAAAGTGAGCAGAGCAACCATCATAACGTGGAAAAAGCTGTATCGAGAGACAGGGAGCCTCGATCGAAGACCACTGAACCGGAAGCACAAAAAGCTCGATCCGCAAAAGCTGATGGCCTATGTTCAAGAGCATCCGGATGCCTACCTCGAAGAGATTGGGACTGCGTTTGGTTGCACAGGCGAAGCCGTGCGCCAGGCTTTGGCTAAGCAAAAATTCACGCTTAAAAAAAGACGATCACCTACAAAGAGCGAGACGAAGAAAAACGAAAAGAATTCCTGAAAATCATCGAACTGATCCCACAACATCAAGTGGTTTATGTAGATGAGGTGGGTATAGACCAGTTTATGTATCGTCCGTACGCACGAGCGCTTCGTGGCGAAAAGGTCTTTGGACAAATCAGTGGCAGGAAATATCAGCGCGTTGGCATTGTCGCTGGGCAATGTGACAAGAAAATCCTCGCGCCCCTCGCATATAGCGGAACCTGTGATCACGTGCTATTTGAGCATTGGTTCGAGCATTGTTTGCTCAAAGAGCTTCTGCCAGGGCAGACAATTGTTATGGACAACGCAGCTTTTCACCGCAAAGCTGTACTGCGGGGATTGGCAGAAAAGGCAAATTGTTCCATCCTGTTTTTGCCACCTTACTCGCCTGATTTGAATCCCATCGAAAATTTTTGGGCCTGGCTTAAGCAGATTCTTCGTTCTTCCCTCGCTGCTTTTGATTCGTTCGATAATGCCTTGCTGACTTGTTTTCAACTTGTTTGACTATATACATCAACAAGAGACACGGCATCATAAAACCGTGTCTCCCGCAATGACTCCGGAATGCCCCTCACGCCTGGCAAAATATCGCCTCCGTCAACCGGCACCCCACCATCTCAAACCCCTCCAGCAAATTCCGCTGCTCCTCCACCATCGGGTTATCCCCCCGGTATCCCCAGCCAAAATTGCACAGATGCCTGTATCGTATAAACC
>WREK01000234.1 GCA_009779355.1 Betaproteobacteria bacterium
ATCCCTTGCCAAACACGCAAAAAATATCCATCCTTGAACCTCTTTCGAGATGCCCGCTCTCGCACACTCGTGGACGGTATATGCCGAAAACGCAGTGGCCGGATTATGGCGAGAAGTGACAAACCATGACCGCCTTCTTCATCACCCGTCATTCTGGTGCCCTGGAATGGGCAACCCGGCAGCAACTCACCGTGGATCGCTGGGTGACGCATCTGGATCCAGCCGAAGTGAAAGCTGGCGATACCGTGATCGGCACCCTGCCGGTCAACCTGGCCGCCAGGATTTGCGCACGCGGGGCAAACTATTTGCACCTCTCCCTGTATTTGCCTGCTGAAGCACGGGGTCGGGAACTAAGCGCCGATGAATTGGAGCGTTACGGCGCTCACCTGCAAGGTTTTGATATTCTCCAGCTACCGCCTTCGTCATGGTGAAACGACAAACTACCTAGCCTTGGTATCCTGTCTGTCTGCCCGAAAACCATACTCCCATCAACATGAAAACCCAAATCTGCCTTGTCTCCGCCCAAGCTGCCGCTAACCTGCTGTCAGCGTTGGATCCCGACCTCAAGCCTCAAAAGGTTGTGCTGGTGGTCAGCCCAAAAATGAAGACACAGGCAAATAACCTGCGCAGTGTGCTGCGAGAAGGTGGCCTGCAAGTCGCATTGCAGGAGCTTGCCGACGAGCATGATTTCTCCAAAATTGAAAATGATCTCCTGCAACTGGCCGGATCGCTGGAGCAGGATGAAGTCAGCCTGAACATTACCGGCGGCACCAAGCTGATGTCGGTTGCTGCCCAGTCCATTGCCAATCTCCATGAATGGCGCATGTTTTATGTTGATGCGGATACCGATCAGGTTATCTGGCTCGGACGTGACAAAACCCCGCCGCATCCGCTGAAAGAGTATCTGCGTCTGCCGCACTATTTGAAAGCCTATGGTTTCGATCTGCCAGAACCATCAAAAGTACCAAGTCTCACGCAAGTGCAGCAAAATCTGATCCAGACCCTGATTAAACAGATTTCCAGCATGGAATCCGCTTTGGCGAAATTGAACTGGCTGGCGCAACAGGCGGAAGATAAACACCAACTCGACATCGTTATGGACAAATCCCAACAGGATGATCGCAACCTGGAACCGCTGCTCCGAAACTTTAATGATGCCGGAATGCTGCGCATCGAAAACAACCGCATACACTTCGCCAGCGAAGAAGCCCGCGATTTCGTCAAGGGGGGGTGGCTGGAAAACCATGTTTTTCAAGCAGTGACATCACTGACCCAAAACCTCGGTATCCGCGATAAGTCCATCAATCTCCAGATCGAAGATGCCCAGAAAGTGCGCAACGAGCAGGATGTGGTTTTTCTTGCGCGCAATCGCCTGTTCATCATCGAATGCAAAACCGCGCGCATGAGCAATCCCAAAACCCCCAAGGCTAACGACACCCTGTTCAAACTCTCAGAAAACTGCCGCCGTATCGGCGGTCTTGGCACACGCGGCCTACTGGTCAGTTACCGCAAACTGCGCGAACCCGAACTACGGCTGGCCAAGGCATTGAACATCGAGGTTGTGACCGGAGCCGACATCACCCGTCTGCCCGAAAAACTCAAGCACTGGGTCAGGTTCGGCACCTGACGGATCACGCCTGCCATGCCTGCTCACATCCACCCCCGCCGCATCCTGCTTGCCGTTACCGGCATGTCGCCGCAAATCCTTACTGAAACGCTATACGCGCTGGCCGTACAGCCCAGCCATACGGCTTTCCTGCCCACCGAAATCCACATGCTCACCACCACCGAAGGCGCACGGCTGGCTCGCACCGCCTTATTGCACCCCGACGGTGGGCAGTTTTACGCCCTGCTGGCTAACTACCCACAACTGGGCCGCCCCGCATTCGACGACAGTCACATCCACATCATTCACGATGCCAACGGCCAACCCTTGCCTGATATCCGCACCCCTGCTGACAACGCCTGTGCCGCCGATGCCATTACCGCCCTCATGGCAGAGCTGACCCGCGACCCGCAGGCTACGCTGCACGTCTCCATCGCCGGCGGGCGCAAAACCATGGGCTTTTACCTCGGCTATGCCTTCTCGCTGTTCGCCCGTCCCCAAGACGAACTCTCGCACGTCCTCGTCTCCAGCCCATTCGAAAACCACCCCGACTTCTTCTTTCCGCCCGCCACGCCACGGCGCCTGTCCACCCGCAATGGTCAGCACATCGACACTGCGGATGTCGTCATTACCCTGGCGCGCATCCCTGTCGTGCGCCTGCGCCACGGCCAGCCCCAGGCTTTGCTGGACGGCAATGCCAGCTTCAATGAAACCGTCACTGCCATCCAGCAAAGCCTGGCACCGCCGCACCTGCGCATAGACATCCAGGCCAAGCGAGTCGATTGCAGCAGCACGCCTGTGCGGCTAGCGCCCGCCCTGCTGGCTTGGTTTGCCTGGTGGGCACAGCAATGCCTGAACGGACGTGGCCTGCAAAACTGGCGTACAGCCAATGCCCAGGAATTCCTGGCGATATACCGCAACGTCGTTGGACGGGATGCCGAAGCTTATGAAAAAACATGTCGGCGTCTGCGGGACGGCATGGAAAAGGAATTCTTCGAGCAAAACAATTCCAAGCTCGAACGCGCGCTGAAAGAGCAACTCGGCCTTGCAGCTACGCCCTATCTGCTGGCCACCAGCGGCAAACGACCACATACCATGCGCAGCCTCAGTCTGCAGCCGCAGGCCATTGAGTTGGATTGGCGAGCAACAGGCTGACGACCCACCCTGTCCGCCCTGCGGATGAGCAAATACCTTATCCCTTTAAAATGGGAACTATACGTTTGATTACCTGATTGCGAAGCCGTAACATTCGAGCATCTTCACTCGACTGCTACGGCGATGTGCAACGTTACCATCTCAACCTACGATTTTTTCAAGAAATTTCCGGA
>WREK01000235.1 GCA_009779355.1 Betaproteobacteria bacterium
GGTTTTCTGGGTATGGAACTGCAAAAGAAACTGTCCCGGGAAAGCGCCGATAACCTGGAGATATCCCTGGATGCCTGCCATACCCTGCTGCATCTTATCAACGACATCCTGGACATTTCCAAAATAGAGGCGGGGCACTTTGAACTGACCAACCACGACTACCATCTTGCTGAATTCATCAATGAGACTGTTTCCCTCAATTCGTTCCGCCTGATGGACAATTCGTTCAAAACACACTCAAGATCCCTCGCCTTCCTTCTGGAAGTAGATGAAAACCTGCCATCCCAACTCTGCGGCGATGATTTGCGTATAAAACAGATACTCAACAATTTGTTGAGCAACGCGTTCAAATACACGGAAAAAGGCGCGGTAACGCTTTCCATCGGGGTAGAGCCAGGCAAAGAAGAGAAAGCCGGCAGCCTTCCTATACGCTTCAGCGTCCGGGATTCCGGCAGAGGCATCAAAACCGAAAACCTTAAAGTCCTGTTCACCTCGTATACCAGGTTTGACAGCGAGGTCGACCCGCATATTGAAGGCGTCGGCCTGGGCCTTGCTATCAGCAAGAACCTTGTTGAGATGATGGGCGGACGGATGCGTGTGGAAAGTGAATACGGAAAAGGCAGCGTCTTTTCCTGCATCATTCCCCAGGTAGTTGTCGATCCCACGCCGCTCGGCTGCGTAACGGTAGGCAATCTTACCAGCTTCCGCGACGCGCCCAAGCAGCACAGAAATAAATACCGCAGTTCCCGGCAATCTGCGCATTTTCCCTATGCCAAGGTACTGGTGGTAGATGATGTGCAGACGAACCTGCGTTTGACCAAAAGCATGCTGCAACAGTACGACATAACAGTGGATTGCGTCACCAGCGGTCAACAGGCTGTTGATCTGCTGCACTCCGGGGAAACCCGCTACAATGCCATCTTCATGGATCATATGATGCCGGGTATGGACGGCATTCAAGCGTTGCATCTCATTCGGGCCATAGACAATGACTATGCCCGTTCGGTGCCGGTCATCGTCCTCACGGCCAACGTTATTTCCGGCAATGAAAAAATGTTTCTTGAGCAAGGGTTTCAAGCCTTTCTTGGCAAACCGATTGACCCTTTGCAACTGGACTCTGTTCTGAAGAAATGGGTAAAAGACGCGCGGCAGGAAACCTGCTTGAACTCCCCTCAGCAACGGAGCAATGTGCCGCATAGCCTACCCGCAGGTTCAGGCCAGGTGGAGGAACCGGCAATTGCCTATATCGTTGAAGGTTTGGATATAAAAGAGGCTCTGTGGCGTTGCGGCAGCAAAGAGGCTTTTTTTGACGTGCTGCGATCATTTGTTGCCAACACGCCGCAACTCCTGGAACAGATGCAGCGCGTGTTTGAAACGGACTTGGCAGAATATGCCATTATTGCGCACGGCCTTAAAGGGGCAAGCTACGGTGTGGGCGCCAATGTCCTTGGAGACATAGGCAAAGATCTGGAATATGCGGCACAGAACAATGATCGGCACAAGATACGGAAAGAATTTCCCCTTTTTCTGGAAACTGCGGAAAAACTCCTGCTTGGCATCGAGGGCCTGCTGCATGAACTGACGCCCGAGGCAGTCGCAAAGGAAAACAAACCCCTCAAACCCGCCCCCGACGCTGGAGAACTGGCTGCCCTTCACCAGGCCAGTCTGTCCTGTGCCCATAGCGCCATGGAGGAACACCTGAAAAAATTGGAGCAATACCAGTATCAAGCAGGAGAGGAACTCGTCATCTGGCTGAGGGGGTGCGTAGACGCATTTGACTATGCCCTGATCAACGAACGGTTGGCAGAATATTCGTCTTGAAAAAACCGAAGGATTGAAATAACTTCCGCACCCGAAAATAAACCTGACTACCTAGCCCATGAAGCCTGAAAATCCAGACATCCACATCCCAAGCTGACCAAACATGACTTCCAACGATTCCTCACTTTTCCTCCGCTGTGCCGGACAAGTCGCCCAAGCTTCCGGCCTGCTCATTGCTGCTGGTGCGGGCATGGGTGTAGATTCGGGTCTGCCTGATTTTCGGGGTTCCGAGGGATTTTGGCGCGCATATCCGCCTTTGCGGCAGGCGGGGCTGCATTTCGAGGAAATGGCCAACCCACGGGCGTTTGTGCGTGATCCCGGCCTTGCCTGGGGGTTTTACGGCCACCGGCTGCAACTGTATCGGGAAGTGGTTCCACATCGCGGTTTCAGCATCCTGCGGGAGATTGCGGCGCGTTTGCCGGATGGGGCTTTTGTGTTTACCAGCAATGTGGACGGGCATTTCCAGAAGGCAGGTTTTGCCGATGAGACGGTCTGCGAGGTGCATGGCTCGATTCATCATCTGCAATGCGCCACGCCCTGTTCGGATCGTATCTGGCCTGCGGAGGGGTTCGAACCTGTGGTCGATACGTCTGCCTGCCGCCTTGCTAAGCCCTGGCCGTGCTGCCCGGATTGCGGCGGGCTGGCGCGTCCAAATATTCTGATGTTCGATGACTGGAACTGGCTGGAATGGCGTACCGGCCAGCAGGAGGCGCGTTTTGCGGCTTGGTGCAAGGCGGCATCGAACCCCGTCGTGATCGAACTGGGCGCGGGCAAGTCCGTTGCTACGGTTCGCATGATGAGCGAGCGATCCGGCTTCCCGCTTATCCGCATCAACCTGCGCGATCCGAAAGTTCCTGCGTCACGCCATATCGGCGTACCGATGGGGGCGCTTGCCGCGCTTGAAGGTATCCGGGCGGCGTTGGCGGAGATGGGTTTTTTGTCTGGCGAGTCCTGACTCGGGTCGGCTGCAGGGCGATTGCATCCTAACATCATAGATTGCGGAAAGGAATTATAGATACTGTTACCAAAGTCAAGCTCCGAGGGAGGCGTTTTCGCTAATGCTCGGCATGGCGTGTAAGGCACAAACCGCCTTACACGCCACA
>WREK01000236.1 GCA_009779355.1 Betaproteobacteria bacterium
CTTTCAGCGCGCCAACTCGCGCGCCCCGACCTTGCCTCCGAACTGCTCGATACCATCGCCAGCCACGGCCTGGCGCCCGAACTGCTGCGCTTCGAAGTCACAGAGAGCCTGTTTACCCGCTCCAGCGGCCCTGCCACTGAAACCCTGCAAAAACTGCGCGAAGCCAATATCGCAGTATTGATTGACGATTTCGGGACGGGCTACTCGGCACTCAGTTACCTGCATACCCTGCCCTGCGACATCATTAAACTGGATGGTTCTTTCGTCAGCACCATCACTGCCGACTCGCGCCTGCGCGCCATCGTCCGCCACAGCATCGGTCTGGCTCACGACCTGGGCATGACGGTTGTCGCGGAAGGTATCGAAAGCGAGACTCAGTCGCACATGCTGCGTTCCATTGGTTGCGATTTCGGACAGGGTTTTCTGTTCTCGAAACCAGTGTCAGCCGACGATATCTGCCAGATGCTGGTAACCCAAAGCAAGGCCAGAAAACCTAGATCAATCTGAAGAAGCGCTCATTCTCGCTGTCGGCAGCAACGGCAGTTGTACCCGGTTTGGCGTAACGGGACGATACAGGCGGCCTGTCACTATTTACCTTGATACAAAGCGGTACTCACAAAACCGGGATATCCTCTATGCTTGCGCTCAATCTTTCGTGTATCACTTGTTCACATCATGACTACCGCGATCCCTCGCTTCGGAAAAATGCCCACCCGCCGACGCTGGATATTGGCCACTCTGGTCGTTATAGTATTGGCAGCCGTCGGCTGGCAGGCCAAATCACATCTGAAAAACGACAACCCGCTCGCCCGCTACCAGTTCACAGCAGTCCAGCGTGCCGATATCGAAGATGTCGTCACCGCCACCGGCACGCTACAACCACGCGAATACGTCGATGTCGGCGCGCAGGTTTCCGGGCAACTCCAGAAAATTCACGTCAAGGTCGGCAGCCAAGTGCAAGAGGGCGACTTGCTGGCTGAAATCGATTCGACGGTCTATCTTTCCCGCGTGGATGCCTCACGCGCCCAATTACGCAACCAGCGCGCGCAGCTAAAGGAACGCGAAGCCCATCTTGCCCTCGCGCAAATCCAGTTCCGCCGCCAGACAGCGCTGATGGCCGAAGAGGCCACGGCGGAAGAAAGCCTGCAAACGGCGGAAGCCACGCTGAAATCTGCCGAAGCCTCGCTGGAAGCCCTGCGCGCCCAAATTCAGCAAACCGAATCCACCTTGCGCGGAGATGAGGCAAACCTGCAATACGCACGCGTACTCTCGCCAATGGCGGGCTCGGTCGTATCGATCACTGCACGACAGGGGCAAACGCTCAATACCAACCAACAGGCCCCGATCATCCTCCGGATAGCCGACCTGAGCGTGATGACCGTTCGCACGCAGGTCTCCGAAGCCGACGTAGGGCGGCTGCGCCCCGGCATGCAGGCATACTTCACAACGCTTGGCGGACAGAACAAGCGCTGGTACGGCACGCTCGACCAGATCGAACCGACGCCGACCACCACCAACAACGTAGTGCTCTACAACGCACTGTTCGACGTCCCCAACCCCGACACCCGCCTGATGACCGACATGACAGCACAAGTCTTCTTCATCGTCGCGCAGGCAAAAGACGCGCTCCAGATCCCGATGGGAGCCTTGCAGCAAAACCGGGCGCCGAAGGCAGCCAGTCGCGACGGCGATCAGGCAGGCGCCACGGAACCGCAACGCACCCAACGACCTGTCGATGGCAGCAGTGGCGGTTCACCGCGCACGCGGCAGGCCACGGTCAAGGTACTCGAAGCCAACGGAAAGATCGCCGAGCGTACTATCGAAGTCGGTGTTACCAACCGCATCGGTGCGCAGGTCGTAAGCGGCCTTGCCGAAGGCGACAAAGTGGTTTCCGGCCTCGCAGCCCCCAGTGTCCAACAAGGCTCCGGTGGCGGCGGCAGTGGCGGCGGCGGACCGGCCCGGATGATGGGCGGGCCGCGCCTATGAACACGCCCGGACGGGAGGCAGGCGCACTCCCGCTGATCGAACTATCCGGCATCACGCGCAGTTTCGGCGAAGGCGAACTCTGCACCCAGGTGCTGCAAGGCATTGACCTGGCCATCTATCCCGGTGAATTCGTCGCCATCGTCGGCGCGTCGGGTTCGGGCAAATCGACGCTGATGAACATCCTTGGCTGCCTCGATCGCCCCACCTCCGGCATCTACCGCTTCATGGGTCGCGACGTGGCCGGTTTTAACCGCGACGAACTGGCCCGGATGCGCCGGGAAACCTTCGGTTTCGTCTTCCAGAGCTACAACCTTTTGAGAGGCAGCAGTGCCCGTGAAAACGTGGAAGTCCCGGCGGTCTACTCCGGCATGCCGCCTGCCGAGCGCCACACGCGTGCGGAAAAACTCCTGACTACCCTCGGCCTCGGTGCGCGCATTACCTACCGGCCCGGGCAACTTTCCGGCGGGCAGCAGCAGCGGGTCTCGATTGCCCGTGCACTGATGAACGGCGGCAGGGTGATCCTGGCCGACGAACCGACCGGTGCGCTAGACAGCAAAAGCGGTGAGGAAGTAATGAAACTGCTCACGCAGCTTTCCGCCGATGGTCACACCATCATCCTGATTACCCATTCGCACGAAGTCGCCGCAATGGCGCATCGTGTCATCGAAATCCGTGATGGACGCATCACCGCCGACCCCGGCCCACGTCTTCCCAAAGGCCCAGAACCCGATTTTTCCCTGCACGTCGACCGCAGTTCCCCGATGACGGACGTCACCGAAGCCACCCGCACGGCCTTGCGTGCACTGCGTGCGAACATCTTCCGTTCCGCGCTCACGCTGCTTGGCATCGTCATCGGCGTCGCCTCGGTCATCGCCATGCTCGCCATTGGCGATGGCGCGAAACAAAAGGTCGTCGACCAGA
>WREK01000237.1 GCA_009779355.1 Betaproteobacteria bacterium
CAGGTGCGGGTTTCAAACCCGCCCAAAACATAGCCTGACACATGGTCTGCAAGCCGACGAACGGACATGGACGTGTTTGAAACCCGCACCTGCGCTGCCCGGACGGAATAAATCAGCGTTTCCAAAGCAACATAAATACATTTTGCCATTCGCAGGCGTCATGCAGAATGGGAAAACTCTACAGCTCACGTAGGTTCGCAAGCTCACCTGCACCTGCTGCATCTGGCTTCAGCCACGTACAGGAAGCACCCCGGCAACCGGCTCCGCGCACCGATTGCCGTATTGCTTCTTATTTGTTGGCCTTCGGCTCTATGCCGTCGTACCACTTGAGATACGCTTCCGTCCCGGCACGGCCACTCTTCAGCAACGCCTCTTTTTTGGCGGTAGAAATATCAAAATCAAAGGTGCTGATGCCAAGGGTGTCGATATAGACTGTGCGTTGCCAGTCGTCGCTATGCAAATGGTACTGCTCCTGAGCCGCAAGCACCGTAGTAATGCAGCGCTCAATAAAGTCGAAAAAATCTTTGACCTCGTGCCGAGGCGGCTCGGCCTGATCGCGAAAAACATCTATTTCCTCTTTATCATCGAGACGAAAACCAAGCGTTTCTTTATTGTAAACATATCTGCTGATCCGGCGCTTGATTTTTTGTAAGGCGCGATTCGTTTTCTTGTAATAATCCGTTTCCGTGAAATTTTTCGAATTCATGTATTTTTCCCGGTCGAATAATTTGATCGGGTAGTTGTCCAACACCCCGCCATCCACGTAACAATCGCCGCGCACGTTACAGATAGCAGTAAAAAAGAACGGAATGGCCATAGAAATGCGCACGGCATCTGCCAGACACATTCTTGGGGTATGTTCCGCCGAAAATATTTCTGAAAACCCGGTTGTAAGGTTCGTACCAACTAAATACAGGGAACGAAATCCTTTTTTTTCTTTCAATGCCTCAATGTCAGCAAAAGTCGCTTCGCTGTTACCGGTTTTTTCCTTGATGAGACCAGCAATCCACTTGCGAAAAAAGTCACCCTTATACCAACCGTATTGCGTAGTCAGACGCGTTACATCGCGAACGAAACCCCACGTATCGTCCAGAAAACTCTTTAAATCCATTTCCATGAGAAGTTTTTTGGATTCTTCCGAAGAAAAATTCAGTCCGGCCAAAATCGCATTGATCGCTCCCACCGAAGTGCCGCCAATGCGCGTGATACCAGATAAAATACCCTTTTCTTCCAGCACCTCCAGCGCCCCCAAATAGCCAACGCCTTTGACACCGCCCCCTTCGAAAACAAGGTTCCTGAAATGGTACGACATGGCCTCCCTCCCTTTTATTAAAATATTTTCGGTTTGGCATGGTACCTCAGTAGTTTCACTATGTCAGCCATAATATTTTCTCCGCAAATTTCTTCACCCCCTGGTACTTCTGTAGCATGCAAACAGCATCAAGCGCTCTCTTTCTCCTCGGCCCCACTGCCAGCGGTAAAACCGCCTGCGCGTTGGCTCTGGCACGGGAACTGTCCGTAGAAATCATCAGCGTCGACTCTGCGCTCGTCTATCGCGGCATGAACATCGGTACGGCTAAACCGGGTATCGATGAGCTTGCAGTGTGCCCACACCATCTGATCGACCTCATCAACCCGACCGAGGCCTATTCGGCAGCGAAATTCTGCGACGACGCCCACCGGCTGGTGGCGGAAATCACCGCGCGTGGCCGCATCCCTATGTTTGTCGGCGGAACCATGCTCTATTACAAGGCATTGCGCGAAGGACTCTCCGATCTGCCACAGGCCGATGCCGCCCTGCGCGCCGAAATCGACCATCGCGCAAAAACCGAAGGCTGGCCCGCGCTACACGCCGAACTGGCCCGTCTCGACCCTGTTGCTGCCGTCCGGCTCGCGCCCCATGACGCACAGCGCATCCAGCGTGCGCTGGAAATCGTCATCACCACCGGTAAATCGCTTCTTGACGCTCATGTCCAACGCACCCTGCGCGCCCTGCCTTGCCGCCCAGTCACGGTAGCGCTCGCCCCATCGAAACGCGAAGCTCTCCACGCGCGCATCGTCGGGCGCTTTAAAAAAATGCTTGCGGACGGACTCACCGACGAACTCGCCGCGCTACGCCAACGCTACCGACTCACCCCCGGCATGTCCTCGATGCGCGCCGTCGGCTACCGGCAGGCGTGGGCGTACCTGGACGGCGAAATCGATAGCAAGGAACTACTGGAGACCGGCACCGCCGCCACCCGCCAGCTCGCCAAGCGCCAACTGACCTGGCAGCGCCAGTTCCGCGAACATTGGCCGGAGTACGTGGAAATCGACTGTCTGCGCCCGGATGTGGTGGATGCGGTGCGCAGGGCAATGCTCGCGGGTGTCGGAATGCCATAGCGGACGGCATCCTGCCGCCCGCTTGAACCGAAACGCCCTAAAACTTGTACCTCACCTGGAAACTGCCCGCCACGCCTTCACGCTTGCCAGTGTATCCCTGCACTCCCGCCTCGATGGTCAGGTGCTGGTACTTGGTCGGCTTGTAGGTGAGGCCAACTTCGGCCACGCCCGTGTTTCCGCGCATGGAAACCGGAGTTATGTCGCGTCCCCCGGTCATTGCGTAGGCTTTGCCGTCAAATTCGCGTTCATAAGCTGCACCGATGTAAGGGCTGGTGGTTTCACTCACGTTACGGGAATAGCGTCCGCCAACACGCAGGCGATGGGAATCCACGTCCTTGAATTCCACGGTGTGCCCCGTAGACAGACGCACGGAATCGCCCTTAAGCCGCGTCCAGAAATATTTGCCGTACATGTCGAGGGTTGCCTTGTCCGAAACCTTCCAGATGTAACCCATGCCGGCATGCATGCCGAAGTACGCCGAAGAGGCGCTGTAGCCCACCTTCTGC
>WREK01000238.1 GCA_009779355.1 Betaproteobacteria bacterium
ATTGCCTTCCCGCTGGCGCTGATTTTCAGCCTGGGAAGATGGACAGCAATGCACACCTGCACCATCCCCCGCTGGCCTGCCGAAGTCGAAGCCGCTTGCGCCGTCGAGCCGAATGACCCCTACCTGCGCGACCGCAACCACCTCGCCGCGCCAGGAACGGTGAAAAAACCGGAGTTTATGCGGTGAGAAGGGGAGACAAACTCATTTCCACTCACTCATGCAATTTTTGATCTTGGAGTTTATTCGATGACACACAGATGCCCTTTATGTAAAAGTGAGATAGTGTTGGCTCGGACAAAACTGTTCACATTCCGACCTATACCGGCAGGTAGATGCAATAAATGTAAAGCAGATTTAGTATTGAAAAACATATTGGTTGTAAATCTTACTTATGTAATTCTTGCTTTGGCTGCATTCTTTGGGCCATTATGTTGGCATATATTATCGAAAGGTAACTTCGACATCAATCAAGAAATTGATTTTATGTTACGTCATCCTGGATACATGATCTTTCTGGTGTGCATGCTTCTTGGTATTGTTTTTTTCCTTGGATTTATTGGCAAATTTCTGGTGGCAACACCCTCACGTGGTGAGGAAAATGCAGAGGATGCGGAAGCATAGTACCCAGGAAAACCGTGATTTAATGTCAAACTGAACTGGACGTCTCGCGCCTGCGCGACCGCAACCACCTTGCCGCGCCAGGGACGGTGAAGAAACCTGAGTTTATGCGGTGAGAAGGGGAGAAGTATGGAACCGAGTGAACATGTACCTTAGATGTTTGCAACAAGCGATCTAAGGAGCATCTGCATAACCTCAACACTGGATTGCTTCGCTTCGCTCGCAATGACATCCATTTCCACCCCGTCATTGCGAGCGTAGCGAAGCAATCCAGAGAAAGGTAAATACATGAAACAAGGTTATGTATACATTTTATTTAACCAAAAAAACGGTACGCTATACGTTGGCGTGACCTCCAATTTAGTGGCTAGGGTATATGAACATAAGAACAAAATAGTTGATGGCTTTACAAAGAAATACAACGTGGACAAACTTGGATATTATGAAATTCATGACGATATTGTTTCCGCGATAGCGCGAGAAAAACAGATAAAAGGCGGTTCAAGAGCAAAAAAAGTAGCTCTGATCGAAAGCACGAATCCTGAATGGAATGATTTGTATAGTGCGATTTTTTAACTGGATTGCTTCGCTACGCTCGCAATGACATCCATTTCCACCCCGTCATCGCGAGGAGCGAAGCGACGAAACAATCTATTTCAGCACCCGTAAAGGGTTTTTGGATTGCTTCGCTACGCTCGCAATGACATCCATTTCCACCCCGTCATTGCGAGGAGCGAAGCGACGAAGCAATCCAGAAAAAGGATTGTGCAGAGTTTCCTTAGGCCAATTGGCCGTCAGCCGGGCCTAACTGATTTCCACCCGGTTACGGCCGTTGCGCTTGGCTTCGTACAGGGCGTGGTCGGCGCGTGAAAGCGTCTTGTCGGTGTTGGGGTCGGTGTGGCTCATGATGGTGACGCCAACGCTGGCGGTGACGTGGATGGGCACGTCGTTGTAAGTGAGCGGGGTGTCTTCAAGCACTTTCCGCACCCGTTCGGCGAGTCCAAGCGCGCCTTCGCGGTTGGCTTGCGGCAGCAGGATGGCAAATTCCTCGCCCCCTAAGCGGGCCAGCATGTCGGACTCCCGGAGCAGTTTGCGCACCTGCCGCACGATGTGGCAGAGCACGGCGTCCCCGGCGGCATGGCCGTGTGTGTCGTTGATGTCCTTGAAGTGGTCGATGTCGATCATCAGGACGGCAGCCTCGCCCGGATAGCGGGTCAGGCGCGCGCGTTCGTGTTCGATGCTCTCGAAGAAGGCGCGGCGGTTGGGGATACCGGTAAGCGGGTCGGATGTGGCAAGTTGCCAGAGCTCGCGTGCGTGGCGCTTACGCTGTGAGATGTCACGGTAGATGTAGAGGAAACCGATCAGGTTTTCATGCAGTCGGATCGGGATGAAATCGCGTTCGACCCAACGACCGTCCTTGAAATGGATTTCTTCGCCATACGCGGGGCGGCCCGTCGAGCGCAGTTCTTCAATACGGTTCAGGAAAGCCTGGCTGTTCTCGGCAACGTGGCTGCTGAACGCCATCAACGGGTGTACGGGTTTGCCAAGGACGTATTCTTCGGTTCCCGGTAGGCCAAGCAGTTCAAACAGGTTTTGATTGAGCAGGACGATGTTGCCCTGGAGGTCTTCCATGACGAGCGAGCCGGGAAAGTTCTCCACCACGGAGTTGAGGTGGGAATGCGCAATTTCGAGTTCCACGCGCGCCGCCTTTTGCTGTGTGAAATCTTCCTTGGTGGCAATAAAGTGCTGGATGCTGCCTTCGCTGTCGAGTGCGGGGGCGATGGTGAGTTGTTCGTCGTAGAAGCTGCCGTCCTCACGCCGGTTGATGAGTTCTCCGCGCCAGACCCGGCCTGACAGGATGGTTTGCCACATGTGTGAGTAAAAGGTCTTGCTCTGTTTTCCGGAATTGCACAGGGCGCCCGGATATTTGCCGATGGCTTCGTCTATCGTGTAACCGGTCAGGGCGGAAAAGGACGGGTTGCACCATTCGATCTGGCCATCCGGTTTCGTAATGACGATGGCGCTGGTACAGGCGTTGAGCGAGCTTTCCAGCAAACTTCGCTGAGTCTCGATTGTGGCGATCCGTTCGCGTTGGTGACGGCTGGCGTACCGAAAGAGTAGATAGCCGAAAAGCATAAAGGCCATACCGACGACCATCAGCAGCAAGATGGTCATGTTGTTGCGCTGGATTTTGAGAAGGGCGTCTTTTAGCAAGTTGTCGCGGTCGACGGCCCAGGTGGCGCCGATGGGCAGTTGCGGGTGGAGA
>WREK01000239.1 GCA_009779355.1 Betaproteobacteria bacterium
CCCTCACCCAAGGCCTCGACCTCATCAAGCGCCTCGGCTACGACGGCGTGGGCTGGCACGACAAAGCCCCTGCGGCCCTCGCCAACGACCTCAAGGAATTCGAGAGCCGGCAGTTGCGGATGTTCGCGATCTACTGCGCGGCCTCATGGAAGGATGACGAGCTGACCTGGGGCGACCACTTCCCCAAACTCATGGAGCAACTCAACGGCCACTGCGACATCCTCTGGCTGCACATCGGCGGCAAGGGCCCTGACTTCGCCACCCTCACCCCCGACACCCCCTGCATCGTCAAGCTGAGCGGCCTCGCGGACACCGCCAAGGCCAACAACATGAAAATCGCCATCTACCCGCACCTCGGTGAGTGGACCGCGAAATTCGGCGATGCCCTCGTTGTTGCGGAGAACGTCAAGCACCCCAACTTCGGCCTCTCCTTCAACCTCTGCCACGCCCTCGCGATCGGCGAGGAGGACAGCATTCTCGGCCTGCTCGAAAAGGCCAAGCCGCACCTCTTCACTGTCACCCTCTCCGGCGCGAACGCCCACGCCACAGGCGACGACCGCCTCTGGAAGCAACTCATCCAGCCCCTTGGCAAAGGCACCTACGACAACGCCGCCCTCGTCAAGAAACTCCGTGAAATCGGCTTCGACGGCCCCATCGGCTTCCAAGGCTACGGCATCGCCCTCCCCTCCGAACAGATCGTCACCGAGACCATGGAGGGGTGGAAGAAAATCACGAATTAGGAATCGCAGGAGGACGTGGCACAATCTTGACCGCGCACTTCGCAACTGTTTTTATTTGCGTGAATATCCGAAAATGTGGTATATTAAAAAACCTATTTGGGAAAAGGAGGAGTATGGCGAGTAACGAGAAAACTTTTACGCTTGAGTCTTTAAAAACTGTGTATAGGAAAACGTTTTTTTTCAACAAGTTTGCAATAGAGCGTACGGAGTCTGGTTTTTTCTTGGGCTTTTGGCATTTGCATCACCTTGGCGTAATCGTTAATCATTTCGGTTGTTTTATAGCTGATGTGGACGCTATGCGTTTTGTTGGTTCATTCCGAGGGTATCTCGAAAAATTAGGTGGGGTAGGAGAAATAGAAGAGAGCGTTATGCAATCCGCTTGCCTCAACGATGCGGTTATTGTCAGGCAACTCAGATGCACGAAATCGGGAAATGTGGCGGAGATTGACTTTTCTTTTTTTCCGTTGAGTTCAGCCATCGGTCAGACATCCAAACGAGCAACCATTGAAATCGAGCCTGTGGCGGTGGCCATTTCGGGATTGGATGTTCACGTGAAGTTCGTGACCTCTTACATTAAGAAAGTGGAGGAGCAATTATGTTCATCTCCCAGGCGGTAGCACAAGGCTATCCCTCTATCCGTGATACGGGTGCTGACTTGTACAGGCTACCTAAGTGTGAGGTAGAATGGGTTGCCCCGTCGTTATCAGAAGTGTTAGATGGTTCGGCATCAGGGGACGAAGTGGTGTTGCCGAGTACAGGTGAGATTGTCAAGGACCAACCATTTGCCGTTCCTGACATGGCGTGGACAGCACAGACGAAAAAACGTCTGCAAACGCTCATATCCAAGGCGGCTGTACAGACAATCACACCGGACGAAGCGCGCGAGATGCGTAACCTTCAAGCGTTGCGGCGTACAAACACCCCCAGCCGCACATACGATGAACTTGTTCGAACAGCGGAGAGAGACCGTCTTGTGAACAATTTGAAAAATGCGCTCGAAACCTATGTCCATTTTGTCCAGCAGTAAACAGGCAGATTCTGGTGGGGGCCGTGTCAAACGCGGAAAACCACCCCTCGTGCCGCACCCAATCAGACCATCCAACTATCGGAAATGTTTGCCCGAATTGAAGCGAGATTTCCAAGAGCGATGCGCCTACTGTATGAGGTCATTAAAGAACACGGGGGATAGGGAAATAGAGATTGATCATTTCAATCCCCAGCAGAAGAAAGATAGGATACAGAATTATCAAAACCTGTTTCTTGCTGATAGAAGTTGTAACGGGAAGAAGGATGACAACTGGCCGAGCAAAGAGGACACAAGGAAAGGATTAAGATTTCTAAATTGCTGTGAAGAGCAGGATTATGGAGTGCATATTTTTGAAGATACGGTTACGCATGAATTGATTGGAGTAACGCCTGCTGCGGTTTATCATATTGAGACGATTGACCTTAACGCTCCGCATTTGGTGGGGGAACGACAGAGACGTGCCGAAATTCGAAAATTGCTGAAAAAGAAAAAAGGCTGGCTGAAGGTGGAAAACTTTGACTGTGCTTATCAAAGCTGGGTAATGCTAGAAAAGTTTGCAGACGACATGATCCCTCCGATTCCTACTCCACCCGCAAGGACGGCAGTAGAAAATGTTGAATGACGTTTGGGACTTTGTCGCACAAACCAGAGGGATGAAGGAAAATGAATGCGAATAAAACTCCGTCTTCACATCTGCGAGAATCAAAAAGTTCTGCGTCATCATCTGTGTGCCTAGTTTCATTTTTCAGAAATTTTCTTCTTCTCGTGCTCGCCAGCGGGACGCTCCAGGTCGAGCCGACCATTGCCGCCATCCAGCATCCTGCCGGATATTCGGTTTACAAAACGTGGGATGACATGGACAAAGCGGCGGACGCGCGCCTTCCCCCGGCAGTCCAGCTTTCCCGCGAGCCGGGCTACACGGGTTTCTGGTTTTTCGGAATCGAGCAGTTTGACCCTACCGACCGGTATGCGTTGGGCATGAAGGTTTCCTTCCATAACCGTTTTGTTACCAAGGACGATGTCGGCGAAATCGGCTATTTCGATTTGAAGGACAACAACGCGTGGACGAAAATCGGCACGACCACCGCGTGGAACTGGCAGCAGGGTTGC
>WREK01000240.1 GCA_009779355.1 Betaproteobacteria bacterium
CGGTTGCCCTTGTGCTTACGCTGATGCTGGCGCTGACGCCGACGTTGGCGCCGGCGGTCGCGGGCGAGCCCGACTTTGATCCGGGCACGCTGTACGCCACGCTGCTGGAGGAAGTTTTTGAGGCCGGAAGGCTGGTGCAGGGCAGCGTTACGCTGCAGGTGAACGACGCTGCCTTCCTGGAAGAGGCGGTAGGCAAGGAGCTGGCCGGCACGCTGTCGGAGCTGATCGGCGCCCTGGAGCTGCGCTTTTCTGCGGTGGACGACTACGATCAAAAGCTGTACTCGCTGACCTTCTTGGTGGCGGGGCAGGAGGTGGCCGGCTTTCGCGTGCGCGAGGACGCGCAGAGCCTGCGCATCACCAGCAACCTGTTGCCGGGCATGACGCTTTCCATGCCCGCTGGGTCGGCGGCCGGCCAAGGCCTGCTGGACAATGAAGACATCATGCTGTTGGTTTCCGCCGCGTATCTTTTGTACTTCGGGCGGATCGCCGCCTGGGTTTCGGACACCGAGGAGGAAACCGAAGATCTGTACGTGCACGAGTTTGTGGACGACAGCCAGGACACCGACGCCCGGGACGCCTACGACCGCATACAGCACTCCCGCGTGCGCTCCGAGCACTTGAAGCCGCTGCTGCGGGATTTGGCCGACACCTTTTATGCCGACAACGAGTCGCAGCAGGCGGTGGCCAACCTGCTCGAGCCCCTGGGCGTGACCCGGGCCGACGTGCGCCGCTGGGCCGACGAGCTTCCGCTGCTCATCGCCCATCAGCTGGCGGTGACCGATGCCGCCACCGATTTTTCCTTTTACTATGACGACGATGGAACCGTCGTGGGCTTTGAGGGCGTGATGCCCCGGCTGTTGGAACCGTTCTTTTTTGACCAGGCCACGCTGACCTACAACAGAAAGACCGGCATGGACGACGTGCGCCACACCGCCCACGGCGACATACAGTTCGGCGAGGGCAGAGCGCTGGCCGGCGACTTGTACATCACCTACGGCGAGATCATCGACGATACGCGCCGGGACGAGGTGGCGGTGGGCTTTGCCTACTCCGATTCGGCGGCGAACGGGGGATTCCGCCTTCTCGTCACGCAGCAGGACTTGTATTTGGCGCAGCGGGATCTGGACACCCTGGACACCCGGCTGACCGTCGATGTGATCGTGGCCGAGGGCGGGGACGAAGAGGGGTTGCGCATGGAGATGACCGCCCACGGTGAAACCAGGCCGGTGGGCGGGCTGGACTTTGCCCATTCCACCGTGGTGGACATCGACTTTGGCGGCGCGATGAGCATCACGGCGCGCTACGACATCGCGTCCAGCGCGTATGTTCCTGTGCCGTGGGCCGACGCGGGCGAGGTGTACGACCTGAGCGACCTCACCGAGGAACAGATGGGCACGGTGACCGCCGCGCTGTCCGCCGCCTCCTTCCGGGCGCTCATGTTCTTCCTTGCCGCGGTGCCGGCGGAGCTGTACCAGGCGCTTATGTTTGGTAACTGACGCAAGCATGAAAAATCGGGGTGTCTGCACAGACGCCCCGATTTTTAACGCTTACCTTGCGGGTGTGCTTACAATGTGCCTGCCACTTCCTCGTAGTCCAAAAAGAATTTGTAGCGCCTGGTGGTGAATTTCAACACACAGTAATTGGGGTCGTCCGGGCCTGTAAAGTGATGGCCGAGCCCCTCGTACCACGTCTCGCGCTTTGCATCGTCCGAGGTGATGATCTCTATGTCGCCCACCAGATTGACGCAGTGCTCGGCGGTACCGAAACAGACGCTTGCGCGCTTGCAGTTTGCGGCTCTCTTTGCCCTGTTTTGGTCGAGCATGGTGCCGAATGTAATCCAGCGAATGCCGTCGGATCTTGACGGCGTTACGATGGACGCGGTGGGGAAGCCCTGCTCGTCTATGAGCGAAAGGATACACATCCCGAACCCTGTTTCGCTGCCATGCGCGGAGTTTTCCCTTACAATTTCGGCGGCCTTGGCGATCGCATCTTGATTCATTTTTTCGACAACCTTTCTGTTTTTTACATTATACCTCAGTATTTCTTCGGGTTGATGTAAAAACCGGACATGTTGTTGCGATACGCTTGCGGCGTTATGCCGCATACCGACCTAAAGTCGCGGACAAAGTGCGACAAATCGTGAAATCCCATCACATCGGAAACCAAGGTTAAGCTATGATGGGGTTTTTGGATGAGGCGAAAGGCATTGTGAATCCGAATGAACCTTGAAAACGACTTTGCGCTTACGCCCGCGTGCTGCTTGAAAATTCTGTTCAGCTGGCGTTCGCTGTAGTGGACATCGCTCGATAGTTTTTTGACGCCGATGTTTCCGGCACAGCCAACCATACGCTCGAGCGCCGCCATGAACTGGGGATGATAAGCCGCGACCATGTTCTCCAGCAGCAACGCGTCAAGGCTGGTTGCAAGCGGACAAACGCTTTCCGCCCTTTCCACCGCATCGCGGAGCGACTTGCTCAGTTCGGGGCGAACCGCGTCCAAAGCAATGGTTTCGTCGGCCAATTCGCTTTGGCTTATGCCTGTGAGGGCATAGAGGCCGGCCGGCCTAAATTCTATGGTGACCAGCATTTTCAGTTGATTTGCCTGGCTTCCAACGATGTGTGGTTTTGTGGTGGGGCCATCCAAGGCAACAAATAGGTCCTTGCCGTTATTTTCAATCACAAGGGTTGCGCATCCGCAGGGCATTGCGGTAAAGCCGTCTGGCATGATGTGCTTTGTGGGGAAGGTGATGTTGTAACTCGAAATGTACGCACTCAAATGGGGATGCGGGCGCAGGCATACAA
>WREK01000241.1 GCA_009779355.1 Betaproteobacteria bacterium
CACCTACGCGGATTTGAGCGATAGGTATTGGCAGGAGCACTTTTTTGGATTTGGCCGCCCTCGGACGAATTAAGGAGGAGGAACGCGAATGAACCCCAAATTGCAAAAACTCATCGCTCAACGGGAGCGGCACGCCTATCGCATCACAGTCCTGCAAGGGATAATTGTCAACGCCGAAATGAAAATGCACAAAAACGCCGAAGAAAAAATGTACAAAAGAGGCGACAGAGCGAGTGTCCAAACGGCCCAAAATAGGTAGCGACGGCCCATCCTTGACACAGCCCCTGAAAACAATGTGTTAAGTGGGCCGAGGGCGAAAGGAACTCAGGGGCGGAACAGGATTCAACCTCGCCCTCGGCTGAAAGATAGTATTGTTTTCAGGGGTTGCGTCAAGGACAAGCCCTGCGGGGTGGGCCGGGAACCTCGGGCTCGGGGAATCTAGAGGCGGATCAGATGCGTGCCGGCTGCAGCGGCTCGAAGAGGGTGTTGACCACCGAAGCCTTCTGTTTCATAAACTCCTTGCGCTCCTTGAGGCGATAGCTCTCGCCTTTGATGTTGATGACGGTGGCATGGTGCAAGATTCGGTCGAGGATGGCCGAAGCGATGGTAATCTCGGCGAAAACCTCGTTCCACTGGGAAAAAGACTTGTTGGAGGTAAAGATTGTGGAGACCTTTTCATAGCGTCTGGCGATGAGCTGGAAGAAAAGATTTGCGCCCTGCAGGTCCATTGGCAGATAGCCGATCTCGTCGATGATGAGGAGCTTGAATCGGGAGTAGACTCGCAATTTGTCCGGGAGCCGGTTTTCAAAGTGGCTCTTTTTGAGCTGCTCAATGAGCGACTGGGCGCTGATGTAATACATGGAGAAACGGTGCCTGGCGGCGATCATGCCCAGGGCTGTAGCCAGGTGCGTCTTGCCGACGCCGGGGGGGCCGAGGAAGATGATATTCTCAGCATTTTCCAGAAAGCGCATGGTCGCCAACTCGTCAATCTGCCGCTTGTCGATGGAAGGCTGGAAAGAAAAATCGAAATCCTCCAGGGTCTTTTTCAGCGGAAATCCCGAGGTCTGCACCTGCTTCTCGAATGCCCGCTGCCGCTTGTTTTTGGCTTCTTCGGCGAAAAGATGATCCAGCACTTCGATGATGTTGAGGTTATCGTGGATAGCGCGTTCCAAATAATTGTCCAGGATTTCCAGCGTGTTTTTCATTTTGAGCTGGGCAAGATTTTCCCGGATGCGTTCCATGGTGAATTCATTCATGGGATCACCTCGTCATAGTGCTTCAGATCCCGGAACGCCACAGGAAAATCGATAACGTTGTCCTGTTCCAGCAGGGTGTTCTGCACATCGAAACTCTGTTTGACAGTCAATCGGCGGTAATGGGCGGCGTTGACAACCATTTCTTGCTTTTGATACGATAACCGATGCATGGCGATTTGCTTGCCGTCGTAGTATGCCGCGAGCATGTTGTCCAAGGCCACGACTGCCACGTCACGTCCTACGTAGGGAGAGGGTACGGAATACTGATTCCCCGCGTAACTGATGAGGCAGTCTTTGCTTACCCTGCGCAGATTGATCTTGTCGATGATGTATTCTCTAGTCAGCGGGTTGAGCTTTTCCCGCTTCAACCGCTCAAATGGAACCTCGCCCGTGGTTGCGTGGGTTTTTCCATTGACCTTGTTACACCAGGCCAGCGCCTGCCGGTTCAGGTCGTCCAGATTGTCATACCGTATTCCCACCATGAAATTATCCCGGACGAACGCCACCGTTCGTTCCACCTTTCCCTTCGTCTGGCCGCGGTACGGCCGGCACAGCACCGGCTTAAACCCATAGAACCCCGCGAAATCCTCAAACTGCCGGTTCAGCGTGGAGTCCTCCTGCTTCAGCAGTCGCTTGACCACCACCTGTTTCATGTTGTCGTACAGCATCTCTTCCGGGTATCCCCCGAAGTAGCGGAATGCGCTTTGGTGGCAACGGATGAGCGTGTTCGTACTCATATCTGTTACAAACTCGATATACCGCATCCTCGAATACCCCAGTATCATGAGAAAACAATACAGTTTCTTGATCTCTCCGTTTTCCACCACCTCGTGATTCTCAAAATACCCCCAGTCCATTTGCCCCTGCAAGCCCGGCATCGTCTCAAACCGCACCGTCGCTTTTTCGTCCAGATCCTTCTTCTTGCCCCGCACATACTCCTTGACTATGCTGTATTTCCCGTCAAACCCTTGTTCTTTTAGCTTCTCCAAGATCCGTACTGCCGAATAAGGCGCCTCTTCCAGCCATGTGTCCATTTGTTGTTTGTACGTGTCCAGTTTCGACGGCTTTGGCTCTGTCAGCGTGTACTCTGGACGGTGCGTCGATTCCGCGTAGCGCTTCACTGTTCGCCGATCAATGTGGTGTTTGCGGGCTATCTCCGTGTAGCTTATCCCTCTTTGGTGTTCTGTTCGGATATCCATCCATTTCTCTCCTTCCATCTGTCACCCTTCCCAGCCATTCCTAGACTGAAAAGGATACTATCATATACACATCCCTCCCGCCACTCTTGTGCATTTTTTATCCGCCACTTTTGTGCATTTTATCACTGGCGGTGACATGGGACGGCCTTGCTCGAACATTTTTCGAACACGCCATTTCTGATTTTCGCTGGCGGAGAGGCTTTCCTCCTGCGCGAAAGAAGCCAGAAGTGTAATTGCAAATTCTCCATCTGCGCTTAGCGTATGAATGTTTTCCTTTTCGAAAAAAACGTCAATTCCAAGCAACTTC
>WREK01000242.1 GCA_009779355.1 Betaproteobacteria bacterium
CCTGTGGAGAGGATGGCTCTGGCTCCGGTCGAAAGACCGGAACGAAACCGGCCTCGACGAAGCAGGAAGTCAGCAGCAGATTTGCTTAAAAATGAGTAGGTTTGCATAGGCATGACGGAACGGATGTTATACGTGGTCTGTCAGGCGTGAACGCGGAGATCAAGTTGCAGTAATGGCTGCGGCTTCGCTTCGTAGAAAATCAAAAGGCCGGGGAACCGGCCTTTTGATTTTGTGTGGCTGGTTTCTAAATCGATACTCGATTTTTTCTCTTTTCGGGTTATACCCAAAGGTCAGACCGTTCAACGCATGTACGCGCATGCGGTATTGTTGCCGGGGTGCCGCCAAACCAAAGTTATATGATCTTATTTGTTTCATATAACTTCGTCACAACGACCAGGGGCAGCTACGATGAACGAGAGTCCGATGGTCCGTTTTGTTTTGGCAGGTTTTCTGGCCGTGGTGGCCTGCGCGCATACCCAGACGATGTCTATCACAGATGCGCTTTGGCAACCCGTCTGGCTGGAAGGGGAGGAATTCCCCGCGAACCTTGAAGGGAGCGAAAAGGCTTTCCTGCGCCTGTTGGATGGGCGCGTTCAAGGCTATGGCGGTTGTAATCGGATTGCGGGAAGTTATCTTCTGACGGACAGCCAGATTTCATTTTCCGGGCTGGTTTCTACCCGCCGTGCCTGTATCACCGGTATGGAGCGGGAGGGCGCCTTTCTGAAAGCATTGGGAAAAGTGTCCAGTTGGAAACGCCAGGGCGGTTTGTTGCGCCTCTATGACGCAGACAAACGGTTGCTTCTGGAGATGAAAGCGGACCCGGAACAAACCGAATCGTTGCCACCGGCAAGTTCAAACTGACCCGCTCCTGAAGTGACCCCCGGTATTAGCGCACGATAGGCTTGTAACGTATCCGCTTGGGCTTGGCGCCTTCTTCGCCCAGGCGTTTTTTCTTGTCCGCTTCGTATTCCTGGTAGTTGCCGGCGAAGAACGCCCATTGGGAGTCGCCTTCCGCTGCGAGGATGTGGGTGGCGATGCGGTCGAGGAACCAGCGGTCGTGGGAGATGACGAGCGCCACGCCCGCGAATTCGAGCAGGGCGTCTTCCAGCGCGCGGAGCGTTTCTACGTCCAGGTCGTTGGAAGGTTCGTCGAGCAGCAGCACGTTGCCGCCCCTCATCAGGGTCTTGGCAAGGTGGAGCCGCCCGCGCTCGCCGCCGGAGAGTTTGCCGACCTGTTTGCCTTGGTCCGCGCCCTTGAAGTTGAAGCGGCCAATGTAGGCGCGGCTCGGCATCTCGAACTTGCCGATGGTGAGCACGTCCGCGCCGTCCGCCAGTTCTTCGAATACGGTCTTGCTGCCGTCGAGACAGTCGCGTGTCTGGTCGACGCAGGCGAGCTTGACGGTCGGGCCGATGATGACTTCGCCGGAATCGGGGGCTTCCTGCCCGGTGAGCATTTTGAAGAGGGTCGATTTTCCTGCGCCGTTGGGACCGATGATGCCGACGATTGCGCCCGGCGGGACGGTGAAGGAGAGTTGATCCATCAATAGTTTGTCGCCAAAGGCTTTGGTGACTCCGTTGAATTCGATTACTTTGTCACCCAGCCGCTCGGCGACGGGGATGAAAATTTCCTGGGTTTCGTTGCGCTTCTGGTACTCGAAGGTCGACATTTCTTCGAAGCGGGCAAGCCGTGCCCTGGATTTGGCTTGCCGTGCCTTGGGGTTGGAACGTACCCATTCGAGTTCCTGTTTCATCGCGCGCATGTGGGCGTCGACTTGTTTTTGTTCCTGTTCCAGCCGCGCTTCTTTCTGTTCGAGCCAGGAAGAGTAATTGCCTTTCCACGGAATGCCGCAACCACGGTCGAGTTCGAGGATCCACTCTGCGGCGTTGTCGAGGAAGTAGCGGTCGTGGGTGACGGCAACCACGGTGCCAGGAAACCGCTGAAGGAATTGTTCGAGCCATTCGACGGATTCGGCGTCGAGGTGGTTGGTGGGTTCGTCCAGCAGGAGCATGTCGGGCTTGGAGAGGAGGAGTTTTGCCAGCGCGACACGGCGTTTTTCGCCACCGGAAAGGTGGTTGATCTGTGCGTCCCATGGCGGTAGCCGCAGGGCGTCTGCGGCGATTTCCATCTGGTTTTCGATGTCAGAGCCACCTGTAGCGATGATGGCTTCGAGCTTTGCCTGTTCTTCGGCAAGCTTGTCAAAGTCGGCGTCCGGTTCGGCGTAGGCGGCGTAGACGGTTTCGAGCCGCGCCTGTGCCTCGGTGATTTCGCTGAAGGCGGCTTCTACTTCCTGTTTTACGGTTTTTGTGGGGTCGAGTTGCGGTTCCTGTGGCAGGTGGCCGATGGAAAGGTTCGGCTGCCATTGCACTTCGCCGTCGAATTCGGTTTCTGCCCCGGCCATGATTTTGAGGACGGTGGATTTTCCCGCGCCGTTCAGGCCAAGGAGGCCGATTTTCGCGCCGGGGAAAAAGGACAGGGAGATGTCCTTGATGATCTGGCGTCTGGGGGGGACGATTTTGCTCACGCGGAGCATGGACATGACGTATTGAGCCATTGGGATGTCGTTCTGTTGCTGGTTGCAGAGGGCGAATATTAGAGCGTTTTCGGTTCAAGTTGATACAAAATACAAAACTTCCCTCGCCCGCTTGCGGCGGGGGAGGGTTTATATAAATCAATGACTTGCTGCATCCTGCCGTAACGTTGCCGTAATTATAACGCACAATATACCCAATTAGCAAACTATTATTTTTAACCAAAAAACCG
>WREK01000243.1 GCA_009779355.1 Betaproteobacteria bacterium
ATCCTCAACATGCTCAAGCTCGATACCACACACCCGAAGAAAAGCATGCGCGTGCGCCGCAAACTGGCCGGTTGGGACGACGATGAGCGCATGCGCGTGCTCGGACTCTGCCAACTATGATGTTGGGATGCAATCGCCCTGTGGGCTTGAGGGGGGCTCTAAAAAATAACCCCCCGAAAAATCGAGGGGTTCGTCAACAGTCTGGCCCGCCAAAGGCGGGTGGCGGAGGGAGTTACTGCGGTTCGGTTATCAGATCCGTTTGAGCACACTCAGGCACTGCAAACTCCCTCCGTCACGCCTGCGGCGTGCCACCTCCCTCACGAGGGAGGCTGTAGAGTCAGTACGCCTGCACCATCCCGCTCCAGTCCGGGCTGGTGATGATCCGGCTTATCACGCGCTGAACCATGATGGTAATGCGCTCACGGTTGATCGTGGGGTTGCGGATCGCACGCACCATGAGACCCTCAAATATGGAAGCGATGATTTCGGCCATCACGGCAAGCGTTTCCTCGTCGTCGTCCTTGCCGCCTGCCTGGCGCGCAAAGCGCAGGATCTCGATCAGGCTCTCCATACAGGAGCCATCGGCTGCCTGGACAATGTGGGCCACTTCCGGGTTGCGGGCCGCCTCGGTGACAATTTCGAGCCTGAGTCCTGCCAGAAAGTTATCCATCGTGTCTTTGACCCCATCGGCGGACAGTTTGATGATCGTTTCATGCAAATAGTGGGAAGCCCGCAACTCAGCCCATATTTCCACCAAACGATCCAGGTCACGCTGCACGATGGCGGCAATGATCGCTTCTTTATTTTCAAAATAATGATAGATGTGCCCGACGCTCATCCCTGCCTGCTGTGATATCTTGGCAATGCTTGCACCATGAAACCCATATGCACGGAAACAGTGCGCCGCAGCATCGAGTATCTGGTTGCGCCGGATCTGCGCACGAGAACACTCGGCTGATACGGAAGCCTCTGAAACAGAAATATCATCTATCATATTTTTCATCTGTGTACATTCAAATCAAAAATTATTCCCATTTTCACGCCCAGGGATTCCTTGGTATGACTCACATATCAATACATGCAGTAACCGGCAACTTATACACACAATAGCAGCAATTGAATTGATACACGGTGATACACAACAGACTTGCGGGCACAGCAAACTTGCAGATATTGTCACCTTAACATAGAATGAACGCTCATTCTAAAATAAAATTTCAGCATTCGGCCACACTTCATCCCGATTCTCCGTGAGGCTTTCCATGAATACCCGTTTCCACCAGCCGGTTCTTCTTGCGACGGTGCTCGCCGGTACCCTGGTTTTCACCGCTTGCGACAACAGCAAGTCATCCCCTGGATCCGGCCCCGGCGCAGGCATGCCGCCCATGACGGTCGGCGTAGTAGTAACTACGACCGAATCGGCCCCTCTGGTCTCCGAACTGCCCGGACGCACCACTCCGTTCATGATGGCCGAGTTACGCCCCCAGGTTACGGGCATCATCCAGAAGCGGCTTTTTACCGAGGGCAGCACGGTCACGGCAGGCCAGACGCTCTACCAGATCGACCCTTCGACCTACCAGACCGCTTATGACAGCGCCGCCGCCAACAAGGCGCGGGCCGAAGCCAATCTTTACAACGCCCGCCTGAAGGCAAAGCGCTATGCCGAACTGGTCGACATCGAAGCTGTCAGCAAACAGGCCAACGACGACGCCGCCGCCGCGCTCAAGCAGGCCGAAGCCGACGTGGCCGGCGCCCGCGCGACGCTCGACAAGGCTCGCATCGACCTCGACTTCACCCGCGTAAAATCGCCGATTCCAGGCCGTATCGGGCGCTCTTCAGTTACACCGGGTGCACTCGTCACCGCCAATCAGCCAGCAGCGCTCGCCACCGTGCAGCAGCTTGACCCCATCTATGTCGATCTCACCCAATCCAGCGCCGAGCTTCAGCGAATGCGCCGCGATGTCGCCTCGGGCAAAATTTCGCTCGTCGGTGAGGACATCCCCGTGCAACTCATCCTCGAAGATGGCAGCCTTTACGAAGAATCCGGAAAGCTTGCCTTCTCCGAAGTCTCGGTCGACCCTGGAACCGGCACCGTTACCCTGCGCGCCAGCTTCCCCAACCCGGACGGTACGCTGCTTCCCGGCATGTACGTGCGTGCCCGGCTGGTACAGGGGCAGTCCGACCAGGCCATCATGGTGCCGCACGCGGCGATAAACCACGACCAGCGCGGGGCTTCGATCGCGATGGTGGTCAATGCCCAGAACATGGTCGAAGCGCGCCCCGTGCAAACCCGTGGCGTGCAAGGCGACAAATGGATCGTCATTGGCGGACTTGCCGCCAATGAAAAAGTCATCGTCGAAGGGCTGCAAAAAGTGCGTCCGGGTCAACCCGTCCAGGCCCAGGCCATCGGCGAAGCACAGGATGCCGCTCCGGCGCAGCCCGGTTCCGCACCCGCCACGAAATAGGATCCAGCGATCATGGCACGTTTCTTCATCGACCGACCCATCTTTGCCTGGGTCATCGCCATCCTCATCATGATGGCGGGGGTTCTGTCCATCTTTACCCTCCCGGTTCAGCAGTACCCGGACATCGCCCCCCCCACTGTCGTCATCAACGCCACTTATCTGGGCGCTTCGGCCAAGGTGGTGGAAGAATCCGTCACCCAGATCATCGAGCAGAAGATGACCGGTATCGACGGCCTGCTCTACATGAGTTCCACCAGCAACTCCTACGGACAGGCTTCCGTCACG
>WREK01000244.1 GCA_009779355.1 Betaproteobacteria bacterium
GGGTATTTCTTGCCGCCGACTTCCAGCCCGCCCTTGGCGTTGACCTCTTCCCGGAAAAGTTCCGCAGCATATTTGGTGGATTCCCCGACTTTGGGAATTTCACCCGTCAAAGGAATGGGGAAACCAATCTTGATTTTCTCTTGCGCCAGCGCGCTACCTGACGCAAGCAGCGCCGCCGCGCAAACCAATAGTGACACACGCACATATTTCAACATGGAAACTCCTCCCTTTTTGAGTTACCCAATCTTCAGACCGGGGATTTCTCGACACAGGTCAAAAGAACCCTCTGTTCCACATAATAAACGGTTGTCTCGTTCATCAGGAAAGCTCAAGCTCGCCATGAGTTCAGCGCAAACAACTAAGCCTCTCAATTCTAACGCCAATGTTCGGCCTGGCAACACACGATAACCAATTGACTGCTCACCCGAACTTCAACGCCCATACCAGTAGCGTGGATGGGCATCCCTCCAGGAATTGGCCTTCATCCGCCCACCTTCGGTTTCGAGCAACACCGTGCCGCCTGAATCCGTGCGGAACGGACGGGCAACCGCCCTCGCCCATCGCGCCAAGACCTGCGGATGCGGATGGCCGTACCGGTTACGGTAACCCGACGAAAAAACCACGATTTCGGGATATACCGTTTCAACGAAAGTCAGGGAAGACGATGAACGGCTGCCGTGATGCCCGGCCAGCACCGCCGTGCTCTTCAATGCCGGGCCATACTGCTGCACCAGTCCAGTTTCGCCCGCCTGCCCAAGGTCTCCGGTCAACAACAGCGAAGCGCCCCCCGCCGCACTCACCCGCAATACGCAGGATTCGTCATTGCCGCGCCGTTTTCCGGACAGCCGGGCAGGCGCGAGTACGGTGAAATCGACGCTATCCCATCGCCAGTTCAGTCCGGCAACGCACGGCGTACCGCGCACGGGGGCAAGCCGTGCATCGCGTGCGTTCCACGCGCCGGGTTTTGGCGGTTCCTCTGGTTCAGCCGTCTCGCCGCCCGCGAAAACTTCGCCGACCCTGACCCGCGCCAGTACGCTTTCCAGTCCACCCGCGTGGTCGCTATCATCATGGGAAATCAATGCCGCATCGAGCCGCTCGACACCTATTGCGCGCAAATACGGCACGACGACGCGCTCCCCCGCATCGCTCGTTTCACCGAAGAAGGGGCCGCTGTCATAGAGCAGGTCGTGGCGCGCAGTCTGCACATGCACCGCCAGCCCCTGCCCGACATCGAGCACGGCAACACGAAAATCGCCCGGTTGTGGCCGCTCCGGCTGCCAGAGAAAGAAACCGCTTAAGGTTGCCAGTGCCGCAAACCGCCCAGGCGTGCCGCGTGGCAGGATCAGCAACGACACCGCCGCCGTTGCAGCCGCCAGGAGCCAGGGCGGCGGCAGGGGGTGTTCGTACAAGGCCAGGGGAAACCCCGACAACCACTCCAGGGCCGCCATCATCCACACAGTCAGAGTGTGCGCAAGCTCGAGCACCCAGCCTGCGGGAATGATCATCGCCAACAGGGCAAGCGGCGTAATGGCGAACTCTACCATCGGAATGGCAAGGGCATTCCCAAGGGGCGACGCAAGCGAAAACCCCTGGAACAGGGCCACCGATATTGGAACCAGCGCCAGCGTGATGGCTAATTGGATCCTGACCGCCGACTGCCAACCGCGTCCGGGCCTGACGCGTCCATTCAGCGTCTGCAAAATCACCGCCACCGCACCAAAAGAGAGCTAGAACCCCGCCGCCAGGGGCGCCCAGGGATCAATCGCCAGTACGGCCAGCAGCGCCAGGGACAACACATTGCGTGCGCTGGTTTCCCGTCGTGCAGTCATGCACAGGGCTGCCATCGCGAGCATCACCAAAGCGCGCTGTACCGGAATGTTCAACCCCGCCAATAGCGCGTAAACGCCCGCTGCCGCCAGCCCTGCCACCGCGCCGGCCAGCCGTGCCGGACAGCGCCTGGATAGCCACGCCAATCTGCGCCACAGCAGCATACACACCCCCCCTATGGCCAACGCCACCAGCGTGATGTGCGACCCCGATATGGCGACCAGATGCGCCACCCCCGTTCGCCGCAGGATTTCCCATTGTTCCGCCTCAATCGCACCCTGGTCGCCCACGGTGAGCGCCACCAGAATCCCGCGATACGGCGCTTCCGGCAGTGCCGTCTCAAAATCCTGGCGGATGCGCGCCCGCAGACGGTGGACACGGTTCATCCAACCGCCAACCTCCGCTGCAACCAACACCCCATTTCCCCGGACATACCCGGTTGCCCGCAGCCCCCGTTCCAGCAGCCAGGCTTCATAGTCGAACACCCCCGGCGCCGCCGCGCCATGCGGGCGCTGCAAACGCACCGGCAACTGCCAGCGTTCTCCCGGCTGCACGGCGGGCAACGGAAACGCCCCCTCTCCTGAGCCTTCGCGCGCGCCATACCAGGAGAGCAATACCTGGCGCGGCACATCGGCATGAGTTGGCATCTCTTCGCGGTTGATTGCGTCCGCGCGTTCCACCTCGAACACGAAACGAACCCCATTGCCCCGCCCTTCAGGCAACGAAGCAATCACGCCGGTAAGCAGCAGGTCGCGCCCTTCGAGAGCAGGGTCGAGGGCGTCCGCCATCCGGAAATCGGCCCGCCACGCTGCCCAGGCATATCCAAGGACGAAGGCCGCCGCCAGACATGGC
Source organism: Betaproteobacteria bacterium (assembly GCA_009779355.1). Classification (GTDB taxonomy): domain Bacteria; phylum Pseudomonadota; class Gammaproteobacteria; order Burkholderiales; family Rhodocyclaceae; genus WRNU01. Next base: position 2,680 of record WREK01000244.1, read on the forward strand.
ACCCATGGCACGCCACGCGCCAACCCTGCCACGCAGGCCTGCCTGCAA
>WREK01000245.1 GCA_009779355.1 Betaproteobacteria bacterium
CCTACAAAGATGACCAGCGCCTGTATGCCGCGGAAGCGGAGCGATTGCGCAGCACTCTGCATTTGGTCGTATTCCCGAAGCAACGGGCCTTCATCTAGCACTTCAAATCCCATATCAGCGAGGATGGCCTTGACGGTCTCATGCCGCTGTGCGACGCGCTCCAGCACCTCCGGCATCCATGTGTCATCGGGCGCCATCGTGGAAATCAGTCCAACTGTCCTCTTCATGCTCCTGCCCCCCATGAGGACCCTTGCAGCAAGGCCTGAAAACCCTGCTGCAAGGGTCGCTTTGTCATTTTTTCAAAACCTCGCGCACGCCCTCCACAATCCATTGCGCGTCCGGTACCACCGCCCGCTCCAGCGTGGCGCCGTAAGGGACGCCGGTGCGCATACCGCACACGCGCCTCACCGGAGCTTTCAGCTTGTCAAAGCAGGTTTCCATCACCACTGTGGCGACTTCACCGCTCCAGCCGCCCTCGGCTGGGGCCTCGGTTACGACCACGCAACGGCCGGTTTTGGTCACGGATTGTGCGATAGCCTCCTTGTCCAGCGGCCACAGCGTACGCGGGTCAATCACCTCCGCGTCAATGCCCTCCTTGGCCAACGATTCGGCAGCTTCCAATGCTTTGAGTACCATCCACGAGGTCGCGATGATGGTCACATCCTTCCCGGCGCGCTTGACATCGGCCACGCCGAAGGGGACCAGGTAGTCACCGTCGGGTACCTCTCCTTTGGACATGTAGAGAAGCTTGTGCTCAATCAACAACACCGGATTGTCGCTACGCACCGCGCTTTTGAGCAGCCCCTTCATGTCCGCCGGTGTGGAGGGCATGGCGACAATCAGTCCGGGGATGTTCAGATACATGCTCTCCAGGCTTTGGGAATGCTGCGAGCTGTTGCGCATGCCTACGCCGCCTTCGGTGCGGAATACAATTGGCATCCGCACCTTACCGCCGGAGAGTTGCGGATACTTGACCGCGTGGTTGATAATCTGATCCATACAGATGGTGCTAAAATCGATATACATCATCTCCACGATGGGGCGCATGCCCATCAACGCGCTGCCAACGCCTACGCCAGCCAGCGCGGCTTCCGAAATGGGAAAATCCTTCACTTGCTCCGGGCCAAACTCAGCCAGCAATCCCTTCGAAGCGCCAAACAGGTTGCCCCAGCGCCCCACATCCTCACCGACCAGGAAGACATTCGGATCCCGGCGCATCTCCTCGGCAGTCGCCGTGCGCAACGCCTCACAGTAGCTCATCACTCTACTCATTTTTTCACCCTCCTACAGCGGCAGCATTACGTGGTCCACGGCTTCCTCCACCGTTGGGAAGCGTTGCGCAAGCGCCCAATCTTTGGCCTTTTGTACCTGTTCGGTGACCCTTTGATCGATGGCATCCAGCTCCTCCTGTTTCACACCGAGCCCTACCAGCTTCTGTTTGGCGCGGAGGATGGGACACTTCTGCTTCCACATCTCTACCTCTTCCTTGGTACGGTACGTGTGCTCAGGATCCCCGCCGTAGTGGCCCTTGGTGCGATAGGTAACGCATTCGATCAGGTAAGGGCCCTCGCCTGTGCGCGCGGCCTTAACTGCCTTCTCCACCGTCTCATGCACTAACTCCACATCATTGCCGTCGATGGTCACGCCTTCAAAGCCATAAGCCTCTCCCCTCTTAGAAATAGGGTCAGCGGACACAAATTCCTTGACGGGCATCGCCTCGGCATACTGGTTATTTTCCAAGATGTACACGACCGGTAGTTGCCATATCGCTGCGATGTTCATGCCCTCATGGAATGAGCCGGTGTTGGAGGCGCCGTCACCAAAGTAACAGACACAGATGTCGCCCTTGTTTTCCTTCTTCATTGCCATTGCCACGCCGGCGGCGATGGTGATGCCACTGCCCACGATGGAGCCGCAGTAGAAGTTGCGCTCATAATCGATCCATTGCATCGGGCCGCCAATGCCGTCACTGACGCCGCCGCGCCGCCCGCACATCTCTGCAAAGACCTGCGCTGGCGTGGTTCCTTTGCCCATTGAATGGCCTTGTGGGCGGTGATTGGAGATCACGTAGTCGCTATCGCGCAGGCAATCGCTTACGGCGACAGCGATGGCTTCCTCCCCGCTGTATGGGTGAAATCCATCCATCACCAAGTCCTGCATCTTCAAATCCAGTAGTATCTCATCCACGAGCCGCATGGTTTGCATCTGCTCGTAGGCTTTCAGCAAGAATTCCTTACTCATCAAAAATTCCTCCCTCCTTGACGGCGATGATGCGCACGGGGCAGGCATCGATCCCTTCGATGGGAAGCGCCAAAATGAAAACCAACGGCTTTACGCCGGTGATCTTATCAAGATTGGTGGCTGATTCAATCATGCCAATGCCGTTGGTGAACAGTTTCAGATGATTCGGCTGATAATCGGTGCCAGGCACCTCAAAACCGGTCGCGTCAGTACCCATCACGCTTGGCTTGAGCGAAACCAGCCAATCGCAGGCGTCTTCGGACAAGTGCACCTCGTCGGTCCAATTTTTTTCACGAAAAAAACGATCCATGCCGGTGCGGATGAACACGATGTCACCCGCGTCGATTTGTCCTTCATACCGCTTCACCTCTTCGAGGGTGATCCAGTCGTCCTTTTTTTTGTGAAAAATGTCCAGCGTTACGGCAGGGGCGATTAACTGCCGCAGGGGAAAATCCGCTCCGGTTACGCCG
>WREK01000246.1 GCA_009779355.1 Betaproteobacteria bacterium
CACGATAAGTTCGACATCGGGATGGTTGGCCGTGATGGCGTGCGCGATGTGTTGCAGCATCACGGTTTTGCCGGTCTTGGGCGGGGCGACGATCAAGCCGCGCTGGCCCTTGCCGACGGGCGCGATCATGTCGATGACCCGACTGGTGATGTTTTCCTCGCCGCGCATGTCGCGTTCGAGCCGCAGGCACTCGTCCGGGTGCAACGGGGTGAGGTTCTCGAACAGGATCTTGTTCTTGCACTCGTCCGGCGGGCGTCCATTGATCTTGTCGAACTTGGTGAGCGCAAGGTAACGCTCGCCCTCTTTCGGCGTGCGGATCTCACCCTCGATGGTGTCGCCGGTGCGTAGATTGAAGCGCCGTATCTGCGAGGGCGAGACGTAAATGTCGTCGGTTCCCGCGAGATAGGAAGTATCGGGCGAGCGCAGGAAACCGAAGCCGTCTGACAGGACTTCAAGCGCGCCGTAGGCACAGATCGGCTCGCCCTTACGGGCACGGCATTTCAGCAGGGCGAATATGAGATCCTGTTTGCGTAGCCGGTTGGCCCCTTCGATGTTGTTGGCGACCGCCATCTCCAGCAACTCACTGACGTGCAACGCCTTGAGTTCAGAAAGATGTAGCGCCGGAACGGTCGATGCGCTTGCGCCCGATTCGTCCGAGGACTCTTCAATCAAGTCTTCGTCGGCAGGCAAGCCAGTGTAGGTAGGGTTGCCGTCGCGGTGCCGGGTTCCCCGGCGGCGGACGCGCTGCGTGCCACGAGCACGGGCCGGAGCGGAATCTGGTTTGTTAGATGTAGGAGTCAATGAAGGAAGTCAGTTGAGATTTTGAAAGAAGCCCGACTTTGGTGGCAACAAGGTCGCCATCCTTGAACAGCATAAGGGTCGGGATATTGCGGACGCCATAGTTGGCAGGAACTTGCGGATTTTTGTCGATGTCGATCTTGGCAATCTTGAGCCTGCCATCGTAGCTGGCAGAAATCTCGTCGAGCATAGGCGCAAGCGCCCGACACGGAGCGCACCATTCAGCCCAATAGTCAACAAGCACGGGAGACGCCGACTTCAGCACTTCAGCTTCGAAGTCACCGTCTGTTACAGAGTGAATATACTCGCTCATGATGCCTCACAGGAGAGAGGTTTAAAAGCCGCTCACAGGAAAAACTCTGGGGTTTGGGCGGGTAGGCCGCATTTTGCGCGCCGCCTCTTTTTCGCATGAAACGGACGTAAGAGCCACGCCCGAACAGGATGCCAAGTAAGGTATGCGATGAACGCCCTGTAGTCAAGGCGGAGTTACATAGATTGTGAAGATTTTTACAGATAGTAGAACTATTGGCCTGATTTTGTGCCTATTCGTGCAACATTTCATCCACACAACGTCTCATTCGCCCGCCAATGCCATGGTTTGGTAGAATAGGACGGTTTTTAAAAGGTTTCTATAGAAGAAGAGGTTCCAGAACCCTTTTGCGAGGTAGTAGATTGTGAGCAGGGTTTGGTATCGCGTCGGTATTGACGTCGGTTCAACAACTATCAAGGTGGTTGTGCTGGACGGGAGTGGGGAATCTGTATTCAGGTCGTATACCCGCCATTTTTCCGAAGTGCGCAAGACGGTAGAACGCAGCCTTGACGCGCTTGCCGCGAAAAATGTGCTGGATCCCGAGACTCCTGTCTCCGTGGTGCTGACTGGCTCCGGCGGCGTAGGCATGGCCGGGATGCTCGGATTTTCTTTCGTGCAGGAAGTCATCGCCTGCGCCCAGGCCATCGAGGTGCGCGCGCCACACACGGACGTAGCCATCGAGTTGGGTGGCGAGGACGCCAAAATCACGTTCTTCACGAACGGCGTCGAACAGCGGATGAACGGCTCCTGCGCCGGGGGGACGGGTGCGTTCATCGACCAGATGGCCGTGCTGCTCCGAACCGATGCCCCAGGACTGGATGAACTGGCGAGCCGCGCCAAAAACATATACCCGATTGCAGCGCGTTGCGGCGTATTCGCCAAAACCGATGTGCAACCCCTGTTGAACGAGGGAGTGGCGCGCGAGGACATCGCGCGCTCGGTATTCCAGGCAGTTGTGCATCAAACGATCAGTGGTCTGGCCTGCGGGCGCAGAATTTGCGGCAATATCGCTTTCCTGGGCGGGCCGCTCAACTTCCTGCCGGAACTCAGGAACCGTTTCATCGAAACACTCGCCGTCAAGCCGGAAAACCAGGTACGAATCGATGACAGCGAACTGTTCGTCGCCATTGGCGCGGCTTTGCACGGCGTGGAAAAAGAAACGCACCCGTTTGGGGAAGTGCTGGCGGCATTCAGGAAATTGGCGTCGCTGACCGTGCTCGGTACAGGCGCCCTGCGCCCATTCTTTCTCGATGACACCGAACGTCAGGCATTTGCCGTGCGGCACGAAAAGGCCCACGTCACGCACGGCTGCCTCGCCGAGTATCGCGGCCCGGTATTCCTGGGCATCGACGGCGGCTCGACCACGACAAAGGCGGCGCTGCTCGGTGAAAACCTCGAATTGCTCTACACGTACTACAGCAGCAACGAAGGCAACCCGGTTCGGATCGTAGCCAACATCCTCGAAGACATCTATGCCCGACTGCCCGAAAGCGCGTACATCGCCGCTTCTTCCGTGACGGGTTATGGCGAGGCGCTGATCCGGGAAGCTTTCAAGCTCGATCATTCGGAAGTGGAAACCATTGCGCACTACAAGGCGGCAAAA
>WREK01000247.1 GCA_009779355.1 Betaproteobacteria bacterium
ACGTCACCAATGCTACCCTGACGCAGCATGACCTGGTGAAAGCCTTCAAGTGCCCAATCCATTGGGGAGATGCGCGTCCAGGCTTGCATCGTGGCGGGCATTACGAAGCGGGGCACCATGATGCCACCGATGGCCCCCATCAGGATGTTGCCGACGCCACCAAGGATGGTAGCCTGTTCGCTGCTGCGCGCAAGGTTGGCGATGAAAAGCGCCCAACCAACTGCCGCGACGCTGACGCTTAAGCTCAGTATCAACAGGGCCGCAATTGCCGCCGCATTGCTGGGAAGAACCAGGGCCTCGCCGCCGCATAGCGGCACGATCCAGCGCCCGAATGCAACCATGACCACTGCCTGTATCTGGTTGACGATGACGAAAGGCACGAATTTACCTGCCAGCACAAGGCTGAAAGACACCCGTTGGGCATGGAGCCGCTGCAGGGTTCCGTGCTGCCGCTCACCAATAAAAATTGTTGAAATCGGAATAACGACGAAAAACATTGAAAAAATGAGCCAGGCCGGAACATTTTGCTGTACGGAGGAAGGCAGTACGGCGGCAGCCCCGTTTCCATGATTGCCGACAGCCTCGATTGCGATTTCCGACTTGCCGATGCGCTCCGTGACCTGACGCAATTCCGGCAGCATCACGCTTTGCCCGAGGCGTTCGAGAACCTGCGTGAGCCAGACCCGTGTGACCACTGCTTCAACATGCTGGCGGAAGCCGTCGCGTACCATGCCCGGGACAGCAGGGTCGGCCAGGAAACGCAGTTCGGGAGCCTGGTTCGTACCGATCTGGCGGGCAAATCCCTGCGGAATTACGACTACGAAGGCAATTTCTCCGTCCCGCACCCGGAGGCGGGCATCTTCCTCACTGGCCGGGGGAGCGGCTTTATTGAGCAGGTCGACGCTGCCCAACTGGGCATCGAGCACATGGGAAACCGGGGTATCGTCGAAGTCCAGCACTGCATAGGCGAGAGAGGCTTCCCGTTGACCGGAAAGAGAGTCCGCAAGCGCAAGCGACATGATCAGGATAAAAATCGCGGGCATGATGAAGAGCGCAGCCAACCCGTGCCCGTCGCGTAGGAGCGCCAGCCATTCTTTTTTCCACAGAGCCGCGAGCCGGATAAACAGTCGGATTCCCCTTGTGCCAGACTCAGTCCCGCAGCGAATGCCCGGTGAGTTCGATGAAAACCTGCTCCAGCGTCCTGCCGCGCGTAACGGTCGCAACAGGCCCTGTGAGCAGCACTTTACCGTGGTCGATGATCGAGATATCGGTGCACACCATTTCCACTTCTTCCATATAGTGACTGGTGTAGAGCACGGTGCGCCCGTCCGCGGCAAACTGCCGGATGGCTTCGAGCAGAAAGCGGCGTGACTGCGAATCGACGCCCACGGTCGGTTCGTCGAGCAAAAGGATCTCCGGTTCGCCGGTAAGCCCGATCGCCAGGTTCAGCCGCCGCCGCAACCCGCCGGAGAGTTCTCCTGTGCGCTGGTTGGCGACGGTTTCAAGGCTGGAAAAAGCCAGCGCCTTGGCGTATTGGCATTGCCGCTCCCGGCGGGGCAGCCCTTGTACACCAGCGAAGAACCTGAGGTTTTCAGCCACGGTCAGCATCGGGTAGAAGGCGTAGTCCTGCGGAACCAGTGCAATGGCATTGGGCCGCGCAGCCCGCCAGCCGTCGAGCGGTTCGCCATCGATGGCAATGCTCCCCTCCCGGGGCGTGAGCAACCCGGCCAACAGCGAAATCAGCGTAGTCTTGCCCGCGCCATTCGGGCCGAGCAGGCCGTGAATGCTGCCGTGCGCAATGTCGATCGAAACGCCGTCGAGCGCCGGGGGCGCCTCGGAGCGGTATCGATAGCGGAGATTGTCGATGCGGATCATGAAAGGCGCACGGCTTTGTCCAGCATGGTAAAGAACGCCTTTTCGCGCGCCGCCTGTGCATCCAGCAGGGTTGCGAGACGGCCGGGGTCGAGCGGGTCGCGGTCGCGGATCATGCGTGCAGCGGCGAGTGCAAATTCTCGCCAGAGGTCACCGATCTCGACCAGTTGGGCAGCCAGTTCGGCAAGCACCGGGCGGGCAATGAGCGTGGCAGCTTCTTCGAGAAAGGCCGCGTATAAAAAACGGAAGCCTCCGCCGCCTGTCCCGATTTCTTCCTGCATACGAACCAGATGGCCGATGTATTGCTTGGCCGCTTGCGGGTCGGTGGCGACAGGCAGGCGCTCGAACGCACGCGCGATCCGTGCAATCCCCCTGGCGCCAATGAAAGGCGGCGGGGTGCGGAGCATGATCCGTGCAGTCTTTTTGATTGCGGCGGGGATTGCCCGTTCCCATGCGGGTTCCTGCGGCGCGCTGCTTGGGTAATACAGCAACCCCTTCGGCGCGAGCAGGCCACGGGCAAAGCGCGCTTTTGCCAAATCGGCGGGCGCACAGCGCACAGGTTCTTCCATCACGGGGTCGGAGAGCAGGTAATCCCCGTTCGTTTCGTCACGCCCATAGGCAAGCAGGTTGTGGGCATTGAAATGAAAGCGGAAATCCGGCGGCATGAACGGCAGCCAGAACACGGAAACCTGCAAACCTACCACGCGTCCGGCGTCGAGCAATTCATTGAGCCGTGCCTCCCCGTCTTCCGGACGGCGAAATGTTTCGGTGTGCATCGAAAACCGGAGCGGTTTCTGCAGGCCGCGAATGATCGTCCTGGGC
>WREK01000248.1 GCA_009779355.1 Betaproteobacteria bacterium
ACCATCTGGGAAGCCGTGCTGCTGGTGGCTGCTGTGTGCCTGTTCTTCCTGCGCAACTGGCGTGCGATGCTGATCCCGCTGGTGACGATCCCGGTGTCGCTGATAGGGGCCTTCGCGTTGATGTTCGTCTTCGGCTTCTCGGTGAACACCTTGACCCTGCTGGCGCTCGTGCTTGCCATCGGGCTGGTGGTGGATGATGCCATCGTGATGCTGGAAAACATCTACCGCCACATTGAGGAGGGCATGCCCCCGATGGAAGCTGCGTTCAAGGGGGCGCGGGAAATCGGCTTCGCCATTGTGGCGATGACCCTCACGCTGGCTGCCGTCTACACGCCTGTGGCGTTCATGACGGGGAGAACCGGCAAACTCTTTGCCGAATTTGCGCTCACGCTCTCCGGGGCGGTGCTTGTTTCCGGGTTCGTTGCGCTCACCCTTTCCCCGATGATGTGCTCGCGCCTGTTACGGCATACAACCACGCATGGCGCGCTCTATGTGAGCATCGAGCGTTTTCTCCTCTGGCTCATTGCAATCTATCGCCGTGCGCTCATGAAGATGTTTGGCATGCGCTGGGTGGTGCTACTGGCGTTTGCGGCGCTCGCGGGCCTGGGTGCGTTACTGCTTGGGCAACTGAAGTCCGAACTCTCGCCGATCGAAGACCGTGGCCGGATCATGGTGCAGTTCCGGGGCCCGGAAGGGGCCACCATCGACTACATGACGCGTTACGCGGAAGAAATCGGCAGTATCTTTGCCACCACCGCCGATGTCGAGGCTTACCAGATCATGACCGGGAACCCCACGGTATCGCAGGGGCGCAGTTTCGTGAGCTTTGTCGATTGGTCGCAGCGCAGCCGCAAGACCCAGGAAATTTCTGCCGAAATGCAGCCTCGGCTACGGGCCATAGCGGGCATCAATGCCTTTCCGATACTGCCTGCCGCCTTTGGTCAGAGTCCGCGCGTGCGCCCTGTGAGCTTCGTCATTACCTCGTCCGGCTCGTGGGAGGAACTTGCCCGCCTCACCGAGGAGATGCTGGAGGCTATGAATGCCCATCCGGGAATCGTTTCGCCCGATACCGACCTCCAACTCACCAAGCCGGAACTGGCCGTGTCGGTCGACCGCGACAAGGCCGCCGACCTTGGCATCTCCATCGCAGTCATCGCCCAGACGCTGGAAACCATGCTCGGTGGCCGGCAGGTGACGCGCTACAAGCAAAATGCGGAACAGTACGATGTCATTGTCCAGGTCAAAGCCGAGGGCCGTGTGGATCCGCGCGACATCCACGACATTTTTGTGCGTGGCAAAAACGGGCAAATGATCCCGCTTTCCAACCTCGTAACCGTGCGGGAAACCGTCAGCCCGCGCGAACTCAATCATTTCGCGCAGCGCCGCGCCGTGACCATCACTGCAAACCTCACCCCGGATTTTGCACTCGGCGAGGCGCTCGACTGGATGGACGCCACAGCGGCGCGCATCCTGCCTTCCGGCCACTCCACCGACTACGATGGGATGTCGCGCGAGTTCAAGACGAGTTCCGCAAGCCTCGCGCTCACCTTCGCGCTTGCGCTGGCGTTCATCTACCTGGTGCTTTCCGCGCAATTCGAGAGTTTTCTCGATCCCTTCATCATCATGCTGACCGTGCCGCTTTCAATGGCGGGCGCGCTTGGCGCGTTGTGGCTTACCGGCGGCACGCTCAACGTCTACAGCCAGATCGGCCTCGTTACCCTGGTAGGCCTCATTACAAAACACGGCATCCTCATCGTCGAATTCGCCAACCAGTTGCGCGCCACGGGGCTTGGCGTGCTGGAGTCCGTGATCGAAGCCTCCGTGCTGCGGCTGCGCCCCATCCTGATGACTACCGGCGCAATGGTTCTGGGTGCAATCCCGCTGGCCTTTGCAGTCGGTGCAGGTGCGGAAAGCCGCCAACAAATTGGCTGGGTGATCGTCGGTGGGTTGTTGTTGGGTACTTTTTTCACGCTCTTTGTTGTGCCTACAGTCTACACTTTAATTGCACGCAGGCATCGCGTGGCTGTGGCTACGCAAAGCGTGTGAAGAAAGGAGATGATTATGGACGCCTTACGAACGGTTTCCACTGGCCTCGAAAACGCCCAGAACATGCAAAATGTCCGTGCCGCCCAAGGCATTGAGGCGTTGCGCGAGCGTAATGACAAGGAGCCGGCTCAGCCGGAACGCGTTGCGCCTTCCGTGCAGGTGAACCTCAGCGAAGAGGCGCGTGCTGCTGCGCGTTCCGGGGCCGCATCTCCTCCTCCACCAGCACCTGCCAGCACCCCTGCCGCGCCTGTGCAGATGCGGGAAGCGGTTGTACGCGCCGAATCGACCGGGAACATCAGCCGCGTGGAAATGCAGAATGCCGCCGCCTCCGGTCGGGATGCCGTGCAGCGTTACATGGAAAACGCCGGCAACCAACTTCCTCCCGGACAAAGCGCCCCGTCGTCAGTAAGGGTTTCGGCCTGAGTTCTATGCCTCCCTCTCGAGGGAGGTCAGACTGCTGACAAAGTCTCCGTGAATGAATGGCTCTCAAAAGCTAAGCGTCCGTTTAACGATTGCGGGTCATTTTACGAATAGGGGTGTTGTTTTTTCTCTGGGCTGTGTTATGATATCGTCATGCTTAAGCCTGCCTATCCCGCCCAGACTGAACTGGAAATGGTGACGCTG
>WREK01000249.1 GCA_009779355.1 Betaproteobacteria bacterium
CAGCGTCTCGGCGTTGTAGCGCAGCCCCCGGCAACTGTCGCAGGGGACGTACATGTCGGGCAAAAAGTGCATTTCCACCTTGATCATGCCGTCGCCCTGGCAGGCTTCGCACCGTCCGCCCTTCACGTTGAACGAAAAACGCCCAGGCCCGTAACCGCGCGCCTTGGCCTCAGGCACGCCGGAGAAGAGTTCGCGGATGGGGGTCATCAGCCCGGTGTAGGTGGCGGGGTTTGAACGCGGGGTGCGCCCGATCGGGGACTGGTCGACGCAGATGGTCTTGTCGAGCAGGTCAAGCCCGTAAATGGCCTTGTGCGGCGCGGCTTCGAGAGATGCGCCGTTGAGTTGGCGGGCTGCTGCCGCGCTCAGGGTATCGTTGATAAGCGTGGATTTGCCTGAACCCGAAACGCCGGTGACGCAGACAAACAGCCCGATGGGGATGTCGACATCGAGTTTTTTCAGGTTGTTGCCGCTTGCGCCGACGATGCGGATGAGGCGTGCGGCATCCACCGGTATACGCCGCGTGGGCAGCGTAATCTGGCGGCGGCCCGCAAGCCATGCGCCGGTTACGGAAGCGGGATTGTCGATCACTGCCGCTGGTGTGCCGCTGGCGATAACCTCCCCGCCGTTTTCGCCTGCGCCGGGTCCCATATCGACGAGATGGTCGGCAGTCCGGATGGCATCTTCGTCATGTTCGACCACGATTACCGTGTTGCCGAGGTCGCGCAACCGACCCAGAGTTTCCAGCAGGCGTCCATTGTCGCGCTGGTGCAGGCCGATGGATGGTTCGTCAAGCACGTACATGACCCCGGTCAGCCCCGATCCGATCTGGCTGGCCAGACGGATACGCTGTGCCTCGCCGCCGGAAAGAGAATCGGCTGCGCGTTCCAGACTCAAGTAGCCGAGGCCGACGTTATTCAGAAAACCGAGCCGTGCGGCGATTTCCCGGACGATTTTTTCCGCGATGAGCGCACGTTGCCCTTCGAGTTGCAAACCCCTGAAGAACGCCAGACATTGCGATAGCGGTAGGGCAGCCACCTCAGGCAGTGACAGCTTTCCGACCAGCACATGCCGCGCTGCAGGGGTCAGGCGCGCGCCGCAGCAGTCCGGGCAGCACCGGCTGGCGCGGTATTTCAGCAGTTCCTCGCGCACCAGCGCCGAATCGGTATCGCGGAAACGCCGTTCCATATTGGGGATGATTCCCTCGAACGGATGCGGTTTTGTTACCGTGTGTCCCCTGTCGGAGGAATAGCGGAATGCGATGCGCTCTTCCCCCGAGCCGTGGAGCACGGCCTCCCGCGCTTTCTTCGGCAGGCTGTTGAACGGCGCTTCAGAATCGAAACCGTAATGGGCAGCCAGACATTCGATCATCTGGAAATAGAACTGGTTGCGCCTGTCCCAGCTCCGGATTGCCCCGGCAGCCAATGAAAGCTCTGGATGAGAGACGACCCGGCGCGGGTCGAAGAACGTAATCTGCCCAAGTCCGTCGCAGCGCGGACATGCGCCCACCGGGTTATTGAAAGAAAACAGCCGGGGTTCCAGCACGGGCAGAGCAAAGTCGCACACCGGGCAGGCAAAGCGTGCCGAAAACGGATACTCCCCGCCTCCGTCCATCATTTCCACCGCGATAGCGCGCCCGTCACTGTACGCAAGCGCGGTTTCGAACGATTCAGCCAACCTGCCGCGCAACTCTGGCCGCACACGCAGGCGGTCGATGACGATTTCGATCTCATGGCGGCGGTTCTTGTCGAGCGGCGGCGGTTCATCCAGGTCGACGATGGCGCCGTCGATCCGTGCCCGCACGAAACCCTGTGCCGCGAGGCTGGCGAGCAACTCCTGTTGTTCACCTTTGCGTCCGGTTAGCACTGGCGCGAGGATCATCACGCGGGACTCGGCGGGCAATGCCAGCACCTGATCGACCATCTGCGTCACGCTTTGCGCGTCCAGTATCCGGTTGGGGTGGTGGGGGCAGTGCGGAGTGCCGGCGCGGGCATAGAGCAGGCGCAGGTAGTCATGGATTTCCGTGACGGTTCCGACCGTAGAGCGCGGATTGTGGCTGGCGGCCTTTTGCTCAATGGCGATGGCAGGCGACAACCCTTCGATCAGATCGACATCCGGCTTTTCCATCAATTGCAGGAACTGGCGGGCATAAGCGGAGAGCGATTCTACATAGCGCCGTTGCCCCTCGGCGTAGAGCGTATCGAACGCCAGCGATGACTTGCCCGAACCCGACAACCCAGTAACAACCGTGAGCCGGTTGCGCGGCAAGTCGAGGTTGACGTTCTTCAGGTTATGGGTACGGGCACCGCGAATGTGAATCGCATCCATGTCAAAGCCGACACGACGGTAAATCGCACACTATAAAAGAGAAAGCGGGTGCAGGTGAAGATCGATGAAGCAATGAATGTGATGCACTGTCGGGTTGAAGGGGCGTATGGGCTTTTAGTTCCAACCACCATGCCCCGGAGTTTCAGCCAGGGAAACGCTGATTTATTCCATCCGGGCATCGCAGATGCGGGTTTCAAACACGTCCATGTCCGTTCGTCGGCTTGCAGACCATGTGTCAGGCTATGTTTTGGGCGGGTTTGAAACCCGCACCTGCGATGCCAGAACGCTCAGGAATTGTTCAGCGCGTC
>WREK01000250.1 GCA_009779355.1 Betaproteobacteria bacterium
GTCTCCGCCAGACTCAGTTGCTTCATTGCTTTCTTCATGTCGCGTATCGCAATAATGACAATGGCGTTATTTTATCAGATCGGGCTGTGTGGTGGCGGGTTGTGCAGAGGTTCCCTAACGGACGGTTGACAAAACAAGATTTTTCGTGTTCTTATGCAGATGATTGTGAGCAGTGTTGCTCGCCCAGGATCACGATGGCCTCCTGGAGCTGGATGAAGTCAAAGCCAGCAAAGCCCTTGCTTATTCGTCGCGAGCCGCGACGGACACCGCAGTTGATCTGCGGCACTCGGTACAGACCTTACCGGACTCTGATCAAGGGTCATTTTCAGAGGCGTGGATGCGCCTCCCCAGTAAGTCGCTGTGCGTTCCCTTGTGGACGCCGTAGATTATGGCGACATCGTTATCTGGACCTTTGGCATGAGATGAATCACCGCAGGGTCGGTCCCTGTCCGTTGTGATCTCTCACCCGCTGGTCGTCATTGGATAAGCGAAATTGCAGCGTGGCTGTCTGTCCTGCATGGATGGGCCCTCGGTATTTGAGCTTGGCAATTGCCAAGAAATCGTACCGGACAACGCAACCGAGGTCGGCGGTGGCAGTCGGCAAAAGTCCCGAAAGGGCCGGAGCAATTTCAAGGAATAAGCGATCGAACCTTGACCGAGCAATTGGCGGGTAACCGTAGCGCGCAAGCGGGCTACAACGATCGGACTGCGAAGCCGTTCGTCCTGTGAGGACGCGGTGGTCGCAGAGAGTCGGAACCGGTGCGGGGCGAAATCTCGCCTGGGGGTCATTCTTTAGGGAGTGCGCCCCACCGCTGTGATGCGGATAAAGGGTTCGTCTGCTGTGAGCAGAGCGAACTATCGGTTTCGGGCGTGCCGCGCATGTGATGCGCCGCCGCTGACGATGGGTTTCAGAAATGGAATCTGCCGTCGCCACTTGTTCTCCCATTTTTAACACCCAAGCCATTTGTAACCGCAGTGCCCCGAACACTGATTTCCTTTGCGGACGGCTCACGCGAAGACGGCGCCCTTGCGCCACCGACAGACCGAGTCGGTTTCCTATCGCTATTAGGAGAGCGACAATGGATCAAAAATTTTTTTGTTTTGCTGAAACCGATAAATTGCAGCTGCTTGTCAACGACGTTTACGCTGCTCGCCTTCTTTCAATCGGCCGATCGACACTTTGGCGCGAAGTGAACGCCGGCCGATTACCAAAACCGATCAAAATAGGTGGGGTAACAAGATGGCGTGTATCTGATTTGCATCGGTATGTCGATAATCAAGACACATCGATCCAGTCTGAACCCACGCTTGTAGCGATTAGTCTGGGGACTGAATCGCCCCGGGTTTTATAGAGGCTCGTTGGTTTGAGTCAGGCCGGGCTGGCCTGCTCGGTTAGTTGTTGATAATAGCGTTCCTCAGCTTGGACTGGGGGGATGAATCCGATAGGCGCCAGGAGTCGCTGGTGGTTGAACCAGGTTACCCATTCGAGGGTAGCCAGTTCGACAGCCTCGGCGGATTTCCACGGCGCCCGGCGGTGGATCAGTTCAGCCTTGTACAAGCCGTTGATGGTCTCGGCCAGGGCATTATCGTAGCTGTCGCCCCTGCTGCCGACGGAGGGCTCGATGCCAGCTTCGGCGAGGCGCTCGGTATAGCGGATCGAGACGTACTGCGCGCCGCGGTCGGAGTGATGAATCAAGGCGTCGAGTACGAAGTCGGTCTTCATCGACCGGCTGACTCGCCAGCCAACAATGCGCCGGGCAAAGACGTCGATGACGAAGGCCACATAGACGAAGCCTTGCCAAGTCGAAACGTAGGTGAAGTCGGACACCCACAGTTGATTGGGCCGGTCGGACTGGAACTGCCGATTGACCCGATCCAGCGTGCAAGGCGCCGAGGCATTGCTGAAGGTGGTGCGAACGACTTTGCCGCGCATTACCCCACGCAGACCCAGGCGCCGCATCAGCCGCTCGACGGTGCAGCGGGCGACTGGGATGCCTTCGCGCAGCAGTTGCCGCCAGACCTTGTTAGCCCCATAGACTTGGAAATTGGCCTGCCAGACCCGCTGGATATGGGCAAGCAGGCATTTATCCCGCCGGCTGCGCGCGCTGCACAAGGACAGATCGCGCTGCCGCGCGGCGTAACGCCAATAGGCGGACGGGGCGACCTGCAACAGCTTGCAGATCGGCTCGACCCCAAAGCGTACCCGGTGCTGGTCGATGAACACCCTCACTTCTTCTTGAGGCGGTCGAGCTCCGCCTGTGCGAAAAACGCGCTCGCCAGCCGCAATATCTCGTTGGCCCGGCGCAATTCCTTGTTCTCGCGCTCCAGCGCCTTGACCCGCTCCCGCTCGGCAGTCGTCACGCCGTCGCGCAGGCCGGTATCCCGTTCATGCTGGCGTACCCAGCCACGCAGCGTCTCTGCCGGACAGCCAATCTTCGCCGCAATCGATTCGATCGCCGCCCACTGCGAGGGGTACTCGCCTTGGTGCTCCAGCACCAGCCGTACCGCACGCGCCTTCACTTTTTGCGGCTATGGGCCGATTACTGTGCTTCCCACTCTGTTGCCGCTATGGTATATTTATCATAATCATTAGACA
>WREK01000251.1 GCA_009779355.1 Betaproteobacteria bacterium
AACGTTACGCACAGGGAAGCAATGAAACAAGTAAGCTACTGATTATATTAAGAAAGCTCGATAGTGCTCATCAGAGACACTAACGTTTTTACCACCCCATCGCCCGCTTGCGGAAGAGGGGCGCCCCGAAGGGGCAGCAGACGGAAATCGCGTATCCTTACCGACCGCCGCGTGGGGATGTACGTGAACGTATGGGCTGGCTTCGCGGAAAGTCCCTGCGCCGGGCATCGTCGCGTTTCTGCAGGGACGTGGCTTTTGCAAGTGCTGCACGGCGTGCGGCGGCGGCGAAAGCTGCGGCGGATTTGGCAGTGGCTGGGTTTGGGGGCATTGGCGCTTTTTTTTCCGGCGCTTTTCCCTCGTAATTTGGCTGCCAGATGACGAGAATGTTGCCGATGCGCTGGACGGGCGCGGCGTCGAGCCTGTCGCATATTTCGGCAAGCAGTGGCCCGCGTTCTTCACGCGCTATGCCCTGGAGGCGTACCTTGATGAGTTCGTGCGCTTGCAGCGAACGCGCCAGTTCGGCGAGTACGCCGGGGGAGAGGCCGTTACCGGCGATGGTGACGACGGGTTGCAGGGCATGGGCGCGGGCGCGTAGTTCTTGCCGTTCTGCAGGAGGGAGTTCGATTTTGGGCATTTTATGTTTATCTCGGTACGGGACAGGATTCTAACGCGTATGAAGCGAAACAAGACCGCATGGATGCACGAGCATGTGACAGATCCTTACGTCCGGCGCGCCAATGCCGAAGGCTACCGTGCGCGGGCTGCGTATAAGTTGATGGAGATCGACGAACGCGACCGCCTGTTGCGTTCCGGTGCGGTGGTGGTCGACCTCGGGGCGGCGCCGGGGTCGTGGTGCCAGGTGGTTGCCAGACATTGCCCCGGAGGGCAGGTGTTTGCGCTCGACCTGCTGCCGATGGAGCCTGTCGTCGGGGTAGATTTCCTGCAGGGCGATTTTTTCGATGAAACCGTACTTGCCGAATTCGAACGCCGGCTGGAAGGGCGGCGGGCCGACCTTGTGCTTTCGGATATGGCGCCCAATATATCGGGTGTGGCGGCAGCGGATCAGGCGCGGTCGATCATGCTCTGCGAACGGGCGTTGGGTTTTGCTGTCAATCATCTTCAGCCTGATGGCAGGTTTCTGGTCAAAGTGTTCCAGGGGGAAGGTTTCATGGAGTTTCGCAGGGAGATGGAACGCTGCTTTCAGGCGGTGCGGGTGCGCAAGCCCAAGGCATCGCGTGGCCGTAGCGCGGAAGTCTATCTGCTTGGCGAAAGATTGCGCGGCTGATGTTCGCGCTATGTGGCAAATGCCGCGTACCGGCTGGCGTAAGTGAAGCAATATGGGTATCGGTTTACCAAGTGGGCAAATCGCCATTAAAATCAAGGTTTCCCACAAACTGTTTATGTGCCTGTTCATTGCGGGCTTTTGGGGTAAAGGACGTTGAATAATCTTTTTAAGAATCTTGCGATATGGGTCGTGATCGGCGCTGTGCTGCTGGCCATGTTCAATCAGTTCAATCCTTATCAGCCATCCTCGGCGCCGATGGATTATTCTGTTTTCATGGAAGAGGCCAAGAACGGACGGATCGCTTCGGTGATTGTCGATAACAACCGTATATTAAAGGCGACGACGAAAGATGGCCGTTCACTCACCATCTATACGCCAGGGCTCCTGGATTTCTGGATGGTGAGCGACCTGATGCACTACGGGGTTACGGTGAAGGCGGTAGAGCCGAAGGACGAATCTTTCCTCACCAGCTTATTTGTGTCGTGGTTCCCGATGCTGCTGCTTATCGGCGTGTGGATTTTCTTCATGCGCCAGATGCAGGGCGGCGGCAAGGGCGGCGCGTTTTCGTTTGGCAAGAGCAAGGCGCGGATGATCGATGAGAGCGCTAATTCCGTCACCTTCGCGGATGTTGCCGGTTGCGACGAGGCCAAAGAGGAAGTGGCTGAACTCGTTGAATTTCTGCGTGACCCCTCCAAGTTCCAGAAACTCGGTGGACGCATTCCCAAGGGCGTGCTCATGGTTGGCTCACCCGGTACTGGCAAGACCCTGCTTGCTAAGGCCATCGCGGGTGAGGCTAAGGTGCCGTTTTTCAGCATTTCTGGTTCGGATTTCGTTGAGATGTTCGTTGGCGTGGGCGCGGCGCGGGTGCGCGACATGTTCGAGCAGGCCAAGAAGCATGCCCCCTGCATCGTGTTCATCGACGAAATCGACGCCGTTGGTCGCCAGCGCGGTGCGGGGTTGGGCGGAGGCAACGACGAGCGCGAACAGACGCTCAATCAGTTGCTTGTAGAGATGGACGGTTTCGAGGGCCAGACGGGCGTGATCGTTATCGCTGCCACCAACCGGCCCGATGTGCTCGATCCCGCGTTGTTGCGTCCCGGACGGTTCGACCGTCAGGTGGTCGTGGCACTGCCCGACATCCGGGGTCGCGAGCAGATTCTTAAAGTCCATATGCGCAAGGTGCCTATTGCACCCGATGTCGATGCGCAGGTGTTGGCTCGCGGCACGCCGGGTTTTGCCGGGGCCGACCTTGCCAACTTGGTCAATGAGGC
>WREK01000252.1 GCA_009779355.1 Betaproteobacteria bacterium
GACACCGCCTTCGTCGCGCAGGTGAACAAAACATTGGAACGCCTGATGCGCAACGGTGAAATGGCCAGACTGCATGACCGCTGGTTCACCCAACCGATCCCGCCCGGCAACCGGTCATTGGATCTGCCCCTGAACAAGGCCACGCGCGAGGCTTACGACACTCCCAACAGCATACCGTCCGAGTGAGAGACCAGGGCAGCGCCTCGACTCGGCGGCGTAAAGGCTGTTACCAAGCACGGTAGCACGGTAGGATGGGTAGAGCGAAGCGCAACCCATCTTATTTCCACAAAATCAATGTGTTGCAATGATTGGTTTCGCCAAGGCCCTACCCATCCTACATGCTGCCTTCCGCCACGCCCCAACCGGCAGCAGTCAGGGCAGGGTCGATATGTTCGGCGCGGGTTTCGGCTTCGTTCATTTCCAGGCTCGGATTTATTCGTCGGTAATGCCTTTGATCTGTGCTTCGTACCCTGCCAGGCGTCCCTGAACTGCGCTCACACCATAGTGGAAAGCCAGTACGGCGGCGGGCCATTGGCGTATTTTGATGTTGCCGAGGGTGATAAGGCTGAATTTGTTGCGTGTGGTTGCCCAGACCAGTGGCAAATGGTTTTTGCTCGCGAACTTTACCAAACCCTTCAGCAGTCCCGGTTTGTCTACGTATTTATCGCTCCATTTGATTTCCAATGCTGCCACTGGTTTGAGTGCCGATGGTGATTCCACCATATCCACTTCGTAGTCGCTTGTACCCCACCGTGCATAGTTGAGGCGCACATCCTCTTGGAAGCGTTGTGAGAACAAGGCTGTTTCCACCAAATGACCGAACTCTGGTTCGTTCGGTTTCCTGGCGCCGAACAGACCTGTGTACATGGCTGAATTGGTTAGATACACCTTGAAATTGCGGTCGCGCTGATAGCGTTTGCCGTCCTGATCCACGCGAAACACACGCTTGATGAGAAATGCGGCTTCCAGATATTCGATGTATTTCTGGATAGTTGTCTTGACCACACCGCTACGCTGTGAGAGTTGCTCAAAGGAAACTTCTTCTGCCGTGTTGAAGGCCAGAAGGGTGAATAGAGAATTGAGTTCCTGTATATCGTTGATGCCATATAGCTGCGGCAAATCACGCAACAGTACTTTGTCGACGATATCGGATTTAACGAAACGCGATGGGTTGCTGCGTATTGCGGTTGACAGCGCCAGTTCCGGGTAACCGCCATAGTTGACGTATTCGACAAACTGTTCGTTCAGCTTCTTAATATCTTTCAGCACATACGTGCCGGATTCTATCTCGTCAATGGCCGCAGGTTCGGGGTGCAGATGCAGATATTCGGAAAAAGTCAGCGGCGGCAGTAAAAAATCCGTGAAACGTCCTGCGCCGGATTCAGTGCTTTGCCGCTTGAGTGCGGCTGCTGCGGAACCTGATACCAGAATGCGCAGATCAGGCCGGTGATCGACCAGTGACTTCAGGTATTTCTCCCAATCCTTGTGCGATTGGATTTCGTCGAAGAACAGGTAGCGTGTGCCATCGCCCGTAGGCGTGATTTCCTCGATTTGCCGTACTAGCGCATCCAGCGATTGCCCGTGCAGCAACGGGTGATCCATTTCCACATAGGCGATGCGCTGCGCAGTGACCCCATCTTTTAGCAAGTTATTGATAAGGTGACGGATCAGGATAGTTTTACCTACCCGGCGCGGCCCGAGCAGCACCAGCGCACGGCGCAGTCCTGGCTCCAGCAACAGTTGTTGAACTAGCTCCAGATAGGGGCGTTGGTGTAGCTCTGCCGCCTCCTGATCCATTCCGGTACCCACCCACCACGGATTCAGGCGCTTAAGGTGGTCTGTAATCTGTTGATTTGAAACATCTTTCATGCTAAATTCGCGTTAAGCAAAGTCTTCTATGCTTAAGTCTAGCATGTTTTCCAAGCGCATGATGGCTGCGTGGCCTGCCGCTACTTTACGCTTAAGTTCGTGCACCTTGAGGGGTGAACCTCAAAATCGTCACTGTCACAACTGCCCACTGAAAGCTGATGCAGCCTGCAGGATGGGTTTTGCTGCGCATCCCGGCTATTCGCGCCCGTCTTCAAGACTCCAAATCCTGTGCGTATCAAGTAGGAACCGCGCATGGAGTTCGAGGGCGTCGAGATGTGCGGTTTCGGCGGCCTGGGTGGCTTCGAGCGCCTGCCGGCTGGCAAGCAGGGTATCGGCAAATGCCGATTCGCCCAACGTGTAGGCTTTCATGACCAGTGCAGCGTTGCTTTGCGCCTGGTCGCGGATTTGCGCCTGGGTGGCGGCAATATTCTTTGCGGCAATGACTTGGGCCAGCAGTTGCCGCGCTTCGCGCTCGATCTTGTTGCGGATCCGAATTTCTTCCTGTCTTGCCTGGTCGAGTTGCGCCAGCGCGCCCGCATAGCCGGCACGGCGCGCTTCGCCCGGCAAAGGGATGCTGATGCCGACGCCGAAGATGCGGTCCTCCCCGCTGCGTTCGTTGGCGTAGCGTAGCGCCACAGTCGGGTCGGGCATCCGTTCGAGCGCACTGCGCTCGGCCA
>WREK01000253.1 GCA_009779355.1 Betaproteobacteria bacterium
CAAAGGGAGGCGTTCATATAGATTCCCCAAGCATTGCAGAATAATCCTCGCCCGCAAACCCAAGCCAGAGGGCTGCTTACGACTTTTAGCCATGGCCTGAAGCTCAAGCTTGGTGTCTTCATCGCATACCACTCGCCTTGACGGTCTAGACATATGCCCTCCTTATGTTCAGAAAAGCATATATTATTAACACAAATTGTGCAACTATACACTAGGACAAGCGAAGCGCCGTCCGGGGATCGTATTATCCGATGCGCAGCATCACAATATGAAAAATGAATTATGTCGCTTCGCGCCAGAGGTCAGGATTGCCGGACTTTGCCCAGCCTACGAGCGGGTTGCTCTGAGCTACGCTTGCTAATCTGACACGCCCGCAAGCATAGCCCGAACACACGTCTCCAACGAACCAAGATGCCGTTCAATCACACCAACAACGGTTACAGGGTCGATGGTTCCCAAATAGTTGTGTACGAGGATATTGCGAAAACCGCTGATGTCACGCCACGGAACTTCCGGATAACGCGCCTTTTCCTCCGAGGGCAGAAGTTGCGTGGCCTCGGACAACGTTTGCAAATTACGTAACGCGGCATCATAGAGAATGTCGTCCTGGGTGATGTCGCCGCGCTCCTGAATGCGCCTGATCCTGGCAATGGCATCCAAGATATGTTTGGCGTAAGGCTGCCAAGGCTTACTCATAGCTCCACGGATTCCAGTAAAACGTTCTCGCGCAGATGCTCGTTCAGTTCGTGTTCAGGGATCAGATCGACTCGCCGCCCCAGTAACTCCGACAACTGCCTCGCGAGCGGCAGGCGTTGCCGGAAAAGATCGTAGCCACGATCGAAATCGACCAGGAAATCCACATCGCTGTCAGGGCGTTCCTCACCCCGCGCCACCGATCCGAACACACGGATTCGCCGCGCACCATATTGCTCACCCAACGCGCTGATCTGGTTTCTGTGGACGTGAAGTTGATCCAGCAACATGTCTATCGACTCTATGACGAGGTTTTTTATTCTACCCCATCACCTCATCCAGGCTACGCGTGCTACCGCTCAATCAGCGTAATCCCAGGCAGGGTCATAAAACAGTTTTCCCGCAACAGCCTGACAAAATCGCCCAGATAAGCGGTTCTGGAGAGGCTTTCCGTGCAGGTGCCGTATAGGCTGCTGGTCAGGCCGTGCGCGCCAATCGGGCGATGCTGCACGTAACCCCGTTCCAGGTAGCTGCTGACGGCCCACCACGGCAGGGCGGCGATGCTGCGGCCGCTTGCCACCAGTTGCAGCAGCGTGATCGTGAGTTCAGTCGTGCGGCGCTGCCGGGGCCGGACACCGGCCGGGTCGAGCACCTGACGGACGATGTCGATCATCTCGTCGGGAATGGGGTAGGTAATCAAGGTCTCTTCGGCAAAATCAGCGGCTTCCAGCCTGGGTTTTGCGGTCAGGCGGTGGCTGTTGGATAGCACGGCAACGATCTCGAAGCGGAACAACGGATGGAAGACGATGCCCGGTTCGTCTTCCGCAAGTTCTGAGACCACTGCGAAGTCGGCCCGCCTCTGATGAATCAGGCCAACCGGATCGGCGTGAAAGCCAGAAACGATATCCAGTTCAACTTCCGGCGAACAACTGGCGGGGTTCTGCTTCACCGGCAATGGATGGGTTCAGTCATACGGCTCGCGTTGCGTCAAACCGCCCATCATCTACGGCGACGTATCGCGCCCGAACCCGATGACCGTAGCCTGGAGCGCCTATGCCCAGAGCCTGACGAAAAAACCGATGAAAGGCATGCTGACCGGGCCGGTCACCATCCTGCAATGGTCTTTCGTGCGCGACGACCAGCCACGCGCCACAACGGCTGCGCAAATCGCCCTGGCCGTCCGCGACGAAGCCTGCGATCTGGAAAAAGCCGGAATTGAGATCATCCAGATCGATGAGCCGGCCATCCGGGAGGGACTGCCGTTACGACGGGAATCCTGGAGGGACTACCTGGACTGGGCCACCCGCGCTTTCCGGCTGGCCGCTTCCGGGGTTGCCGACGAAACGCAGATACACACCCACATGTGTTACTCGGAATTCAACGACATCCTGTACGAGATTGCCGAAATGGATGCCGATGTGATTACCATCGAAAGCAGCCGCTCCGATATGGAACTGTTGCGCGCTTTCGCTGAATTCAAGTACCCAAACGAGATCGGCCCCGGCGTGTACGACATCCATTCGCCCAGGATACCAACGGCGGAAGAAATGGTGCGCCTCCTGGGAAAAGCCCTGGCGGTGATTCCGGATCAACCCGGACTGCGGCCTCAAAACCCGTGGCTGGACTGAAACCGTCGCGGCCTTGCGCAATATGGTAGCGGCTGCACGGAAAGTCCGTGAGCGTGTGGGGAGCGTTTGGAGTAGTTGTAGGTTGGGTTGAGCGAAGCGAATGAAATGAACGCCTCCCCCCGCAAGGGTTGGCATTTTCGTTGGCCGTACCAGAGGAACTACAGGGGTCATGCACCCGCTTTACCCACCCCCCCGTCTTGCTGCGCAAGCCGCCCTG
>WREK01000254.1 GCA_009779355.1 Betaproteobacteria bacterium
AGTTCGATTTTGGGCATTTTGCGTTTATCTCGGCAGGGGACGGAATTTTAACTCGATATGAAGCGAAGCAAGAGTAGTAAGGCATGGATGCACGAGCATCTGTCCGATCCTTATGTCAGGCGTGCCAATGCCGAGGGCTACCGCGCGCGGGCCGCCTATAAGCTGATGGAGATCGACGAGCGCGACCGCCTGTTGCGTCCTGGTGCGGTGGTGGTCGACCTCGGGGCTGCGCCGGGTTCGTGGTGTCAGGTGGTTGCCGGGCATTGCCCCGGAGGGCGGGTGTTTGCGCTCGACCTGCTGCCGATGGAACCCGTTGCCGGGGTGGATTTCTTGCAGGGCGATTTTTCCGATGAAGCCGTGCTCGCCGAATTCGAGCGCCGGCTGGAAGGGCGACAGGTAGACCTTGTACTTTCGGATATGGCCCCCAATATATCGGGGGTGGCGGTGGCAGATCAGGCGCGTTCGGTCATGCTCTGCGAACTGGCGCTGGATTTTGCGCTCAATCATCTCAAGCCTGAGGGCAGGTTCCTGGTCAAGATATTCCAGGGGGAGGGTTTCATGGAATTTCGCAGGGAGATGGAACGCCGCTTTCAGGCGGTGCGGGTGCGCAAGCCCGGAGCGTCGCGCGATCGTAGCGCAGAAGTCTATCTGCTTGGCGAGGGGCTGCTCGGCTGATGCTTGTGCCGTGTGGCAAATGACGCGAACCGGTCGACGTAAATGAAGCAATATGAGTATCGGTTTACCGAACAGGCAAATCGCCATTAGAATCAAAGTTTCCCACCAACTGTTTCATGCGCCCGCACCAAGCGGGCTTTCGGGGTAAAGGACGTTGAATAACCTTTTCAAGAATCTTGCAATATGGATCGTGATCGGCACCGTGCTGCTGACCATGTTCAATCAGTTCAATCCTTACCAGCCGTCCTCGGCGTCGATGGATTATTCCGTTTTCATGGAAGAAGCCAAGAACGGGCGGATTGCTTCGGTACTCGTCGATAATAACCGCGTGCTGAAAGCAACGGCGAAGGATGGGCGTGCAATCACCGTCTATACCCCCGGCCTTCTGGACTTCTGGATGGTGAGCGACCTGATGCGCTACGGGGTTACGGTGAAGGCGGTGGAGCCGAAGGACGAGTCCTTCCTCACCAGCGTGTTCGTGTCGTGGTTCCCGATGCTGTTGCTCATCGGCGTGTGGATTTTCTTCATGCGCCAGATGCAGGGTGGCGGCAAGGGCGGTGCGTTTTCGTTTGGCAAGAGCAAGGCGCGGATGATCGATGAGAGCGCCAATTCCGTCAGCTTCGCGGATGTCGCCGGTTGCGACGAGGCCAAGGAGGAAGTTGCCGAACTCGTTGAATTCCTGCGCGACCCTTCCAAGTTCCAGAAACTCGGCGGGCGCATTCCCAAGGGTGTGCTCATGGTTGGCTCCCCCGGCACTGGCAAGACCCTGCTTGCCAAGGCCATCGCGGGCGAGGCCAAGGTGCCGTTTTTCAGCATTTCGGGTTCGGATTTCGTTGAGATGTTCGTCGGCGTGGGCGCGGCGCGGGTGCGCGACATGTTCGAGCAGGCCAAGAAACACGCCCCATGCATCGTGTTCATCGACGAAATCGACGCCGTTGGCCGCCAGCGCGGTGCGGGGCTGGGCGGAGGCAACGACGAACGCGAACAGACGCTCAATCAGTTGCTGGTGGAGATGGACGGCTTCGAGGGCCAGACGGGTGTGATCGTTATCGCCGCCACCAACCGGCCCGACGTGCTCGATCCCGCGTTGCTGCGTCCCGGACGGTTCGACCGTCAGGTGGTTGTGGCCCTGCCCGACATCCGGGGACGCGAGCAGATTCTCAAAGTCCATATGCGCAAGGTGCCTATTGCGCCCGATGTCGATGCGCAGGTGCTGGCGCGCGGCACACCCGGTTTTGCCGGGGCCGACCTCGCCAACCTGGTCAATGAGGCTGCGCTCTTTGCTGCCCGCGCCAACAAGCGCCTGGTGGACATGGACGACTTCGAGCGCGCCAAGGACAAGATCATCATGGGTGCGGAACGCCGCTCTGCTGTGATGCCTGAAGAAGAACGCCGCAACACGGCCTATCACGAGTCCGGCCATGCTGTGGTGGCGCGCATGCTCGACAAGACCGACCCGGTACACAAGGTCACCATCATCCCGCGCGGGCGGGCGCTGGGCGTGACCATGCAACTGCCGACCGAAGACCGCTACAGCCAGGATCGGGAACGCCTGCTGCAAGCCATTGCGGTGCTGTTCGGCGGGCGCATCGCCGAAGAGCTTTTCATGGATCAGATGACCACAGGCGCGTCGAACGACTTCCAGCGCGCCACCGACCTAGCGCGGCGCATGGTGACGCAATGGGGCATGTCCGATTTGCTCGGGCCGATGGTCTATGGCGAGGAAGAAAGCGAAATCTTCCTGGGCCGACAGGTGACGACGCACCGCAATGTTTCGGAAACGACCATGCAGAAGGTCGATGGCGAAGTCCGGCGCATCATCGACGAACAGTATGCGCTGGCG
>WREK01000255.1 GCA_009779355.1 Betaproteobacteria bacterium
GCCGGAAGCGCCAATCGTGCAAGCCCTGCTGCGCTCGTCCGGCGTGCTGATCATGAACTTCGCGCAGGCCGAAGCCTACACCCGGCGCTTTCCGTTCCTGTTCAAGGTTGTGCTGCCGCGTGGCGCGGTCGACCTGGTGCGCGACGTGCCGCCGCGCGACACCATGCTCCTGGCAACCACCGCCAACCTCATCGCCAACGAAAACCTGCATCCGGCGCTGGCTTCCCTTTTGTTGCAGGCGGCGATGAGAGTCCACGGCAATCCCGGTTTCTTCCAGAACGCCAACGAATTTCCAGCCTATCTGGATCGCAGCATCGAACTCGCCCCGGAAGCGGAGCGTTTCTACAAATCCGGCCCGCCATTCCTGCGACGCTATCTACCGTTCTGGGCTGCGCTGCTGATCGAACGCACGATCATCATACTGCTGCCGCTCATCGCGCTCCTCGTGCCGCTCCTGCGCCTAGCACCAGTGATCTACAGTTGGCGCATCCGCTCGCGCGTGTTTCGCTGCTACGGCGAACTCAAATTCCTCGAAAACGAGGTGCGCGAACAATATGACCCGGCACAACGACAGAGCTATCTCGACCGCCTGGATAGTCTGGAAGATGAAGCCAATCACCGTCGCGTCCCACTGGCATTCGTCAACCTCGTTTATATCCTGCGCGAACACATTCACTTGGTACGAAAACAAATCCTGCGCAAGGAGGAGCATCCGGTTGGCAACGATTCTCACGTCAGTGGGCACGGATCGTAGGACGCAGTACGCAGGCTACTACGGTGACGATTCTGGAAAGTCGCCGTCCCGGTATAGCCAGTGATCATCCAGCCGGACGAAGCGGCTGATTTCGTGCAGGCGAGTGGCCTTGCCGGACAGGCGAAAACGGGCAACGAATTCTACAGTGGCGTGGTTTGCGTCCTGCTGGATATGGGCGATGATGCGCAGACCCAGCCATTTGAGGCCAAGGGGATTTGGCTCAAGGGTGGCAGGACACGTATCGGGATGCCAAGTCTGCCGCAGGTAGTCGAGCCTGTTTTGCACAAAAGCTGTATAGCGAGAACGCATCAAAGCCTCAGCAGTTGGCGCTTGCAGGAATTGTGGGCCTGTATGCCAGCGACCGCAGCAGGCAGCGTAAGCCAAGCCTGAACCGCAGGGGCATGTGACGGCCTCTGTGGATGGGGAGCGTATATGGGCTGGTGGTGAGCGCACTAACCGAGTCCTGTAATACTCCTGCAATATAAGCAGGTAACCATGCTGCCTGTCAGTGTCGCCACATAAATGGCTCTTTCCAGGGGAAAACTGGAAGCAGCATACAGAATGGCACCATGTCATCGTCTTTTCTTGACTATTGCAGCAGAGAATAATCCTTGATTAATGTAGCTGAAATCATACGGAAAAACACCAAAAGCATTTCCGGGTGGCGTGGGAAATGTTTGGAAACCGTGTTCAAAGCCCTGTTGCACGAGAAAGAATTCATCGAGTTCGGCGAAAAATATTCCTGCCTGCATGGCTTGCCCTGCGCCGAGCAGGTTCTGGACTATTTCCAGTTGCGTTGCGAAACAGACATCGCGGAACTGGAAAATGTCCCCACCGAAGGCCCGGTGGTGCTTGTCGCCAACCATCCCATCGGCTCGCTGGATGGCCTTGCGCTTCTGAAAACGATTGCGTTTGTGCGCCCTGATGTAAAAATCGTTGCCAATCAGTTGCTCTCCAGTCTGAAGCCATTGCAGGATTTATTCATCCCGGTGGATAACATGGGCGCAGGCCGCGCCAGCCGCCGCCAGATCGAAGCCATACAGGCGCATCTCAAACAAAATGGCGCGCTGATCGTTTTCCCCGCCAGCGAAGTCTCACGCCTGGGTTTTGCAGGTGTGCGCGACAGGCGGTGGAGCAACGGTTTTTTGCGGCTGGCGGCAAAGGTGGAAGCGCCCATTGTGCCGATTTACGTACATGGCAGGAACTCCGTGTTCTTCTATCTGGTATCGCTCCTGGTCAAGCCTTTGTCGACCTACCTGCTCGTCAACGAGATGTTCAAACAAAAAGGCAAGAGCATCCAAATCCGCATCGGCGGGCAAATACCCTATTCACGGGGTGCGGAACTGCCTACGGAAGCGTTCCGTCGGCATGTGTACCTGATCGGCCAAGGCAAGGCAGGCTGCCTAGCTGGCGAAGCACCCATCGCCTTGCCGCAAAACCGCGCCACGCTCAAGGCGGCTGTCGAGGATTGTGAAATGCTGGGCCGCATGAGCGATGGCAAAATGATTTATGTCTACCGCAGCAAAGCAGATGCTGAACTCTCACCCATACTGCTGGAATTGGGGCGGCTGCGCGAGATCGCGTTCCGTGCAGTTGGCGAGGGGAGCGGGCGTCGCCTTGACCTGGACAAATACGACCAAGATTATTACCACCTGCTGCTGTGGGAACCAAAGGAACTGGAAATCGTCGGCGCTTACCGTTTTGCCCCTACCGCAGACCTGATCAAAAAGAAAGGGCTGATGGGGCTCTATAGCCATAGCCTA